>JAIDMV010000201.1 GCA_029050385.1 Anaeroplasmataceae bacterium
TAAATGTACCTTACCATAATCTAATTCTAACATCTTATTACAAGCTCGTTGTAAAAAATAACGGTCATGTGTAACCATAAGTAATCCTTTTTTAAATTTCATTAAATATTTTTCTAGCCACAAAATCATTTCGTTATCTAGATGATTGGTTGGCTCATCGAGAATTAAAAAATCACAATAGGTTACTAATACCTTTGCTAAAGCTAATCTTTTCCTTTGACCACCAGATAAGTAGTCTGCAGTACTGTTATAGTCTGTAAACCCCAACTTAGATAGAATAGATTTAGCTTCATAATCAGCAATAGGATGTTCCTTAGTACTATCCGCCATAACAATATCCAAAAGAGAAACTCCATTTTCAAACATAGGATCTTGAGGAAGATAATTGATTATCATCCCGCCAGATTTGATAATCGTTCCAGAGATAGGTTTTTCTATACCTAATATGAGTTTTAACAGAGTTGTTTTACCAGTTCCGTTAACACCGATAATACCCACCTTATCCTGATCAGTTATAGAGAAACTTGTATGGTCTAAAAGCATTCTATCTATATATTTAAATGAGACATTATCAAAACTTATAACCATTTTTTACTCCTCCAAATTACTTTCTACTACCACAATAGAATAAGCATCTTCCTTTACCACTACTCCTGTAGGTTGAAAGTGATTCTTCAACCAAAAGCCTTCGCTTTCTTTATTTCCTGACACATATCCCAAACGTACATATTTATAATCTGGCATAAAATATTCTAAAGTATCTTTTATAATTTGGCTCCCAATACCTTTTCCTTGAAGCCTTTTATTCATCATAAAAAAGCCAATAAAGATAGTTTGCTCATTTGGATATTTCAATATCAAATCCATTACAGCCACCAAGGTTTCCTCTTCATAAAATCCAATATAAAATTTATCTTCAAGAGTTTTTCTTGGAGGTAGCTTTTTCAAATCTTCTCTTATACTCTCAAATGTCACCATCGGTGGACAGTGCTTATAATATAGAGGATTTCCTAAACACAATTCTAAAACCTCTGGGATATTCTTTTCTGTTATTTTTCTTATCTGATATTTTTTTGATATACGAGAAACATCCATTTTAATCCCTCCAAGTCTTATCTCTTTAAAAGTATATCATAAAACTACAATTTTTTAGCAATAAAATTCTTGATTTATGCTATAATGATACTAAAAGAATAAAGGAGAGATAGATATGATATCCTTGAATAAGAGAATACTAAAAGTTGAAACCTCAAAAATAAGGCAATTTAATGATTATGCCAAAGAGGTTGGAGCAAATGTGATTTTGACCTTAGGTGAACCAGATTTTAATACTCCTGATGAAATTTCTAATGAAGCAATAAAAGCCTTAAATGAACATAAGACCAAATATGGTCCTACACCTGGCTTCTTAGATTTAAGAAAAAAAATCTGCGCATATGAAAAAAGAGTAAACTCTTTTGAATGTTGTCCTGAAGAAATCATCATTACACATGGTTCTACTGAAGCTTTAACAAGTGCTCTTTTTACTATGCTAAATCCAGAGGATGAGGTGATTGTACCTAATCCAGCCTACCCTATGTATCGACAAATGGTGGAATTTATGGGGGCAAATCTGGTCACTATAGATACTACCCTAACAGATTTTCAAATTACAAAGGAACAAATTGCAAAGGCGATAAGTCCTAAAACAAAAGCTATCATACTCACCTCTCCCAATAATCCTACAGGCTCCGTTTTTAACGATGAAACCTATGAAGTTATTTATCAAGCAATAAAGGATAAACCTATCTATGTGATTTGTGATGATGTATATAATCAAATTATTTTTGAAAATCGTAAACCTGGTTTTGTAAGATACACAGATTTAAAAGATAAGATTATTGTTTGTCAATCTTATTCAAAGTCTTATGCGATGCCTGGCTGGAGATGTGGCTATATGATTGCAAATAAAGAGTTTATTCAGCATGCTTCTAAGATTCACCAGTATATGATTGTTGCGTTAAATACATTTATTCAACCTGCAATGATTAAGGCTTTAGATTATGATTCAAAGGAAATGGTTGAAAGCTACAAAGAAAGATGTGACTATATTTATAAGCGTTTAGTTGATATGGGACTAGAAGTGAAAAAACCTGAAGGAGCATTTTATATCTTCCCTTCTATCAAAAAATTTCACATTTCTTCTACTGAGTTTTGTAAGAGATTTGCTGAAGAATATAAGGTTGCCATTATTCCGGGAGACTGCTTTGAAGCAGATGATTTTATTAGAATCAGCTATTGTGTAGATTTTGACACAATTAAAACTGCCTGTGATAGGTTAGAACGGTTTGTTAAAGTATTGGAGGAAAAGTAATATGAAAGATAAATATTTTACATTAACAAATGGCGTGAAAATTCCTGCCGTTGGTTTTGGAACTTGGCAGACAAAAGATGGGCAAGAGGCATATGATTCTGTGAGATGGGCTTTAGAAGCAGGATATCGTCATATTGACACAGCATATATTTATGGAAACGAAAAAAGCATTGCAAAAGCGATTCGTGATTCTAAAATCAATCGAAAAGAAATCTTTATTACAACAAAGCTTCCAGCAGACATTAAAACCTATGATGAGACCATTAAGTATTTTAATGCATCTTTAGAAAATCTTAAAACGGATTATATTGATTTGTATTTAATTCACGCCCCTTGGCCATGGAGCGATGTTGGTGGAGATTATACAGAAGGAAATATTGAAGCATGGAAAGCATTCATTGATTTATATAACCAAAAAAAGATAAAAGCCATTGGTGTATCTAATTTTCATCCAAAGGATATAGAGGCACTCCTTTCAGCAACTCATGTTAAACCTATGGTCAATCAAATTAGATATTTCATTGGGAATACTCAAGAGAAAGTCACCTCATACTGTCAAGACAATGACATTCTAGTTGAGGCCTATTCTCCTTTAGCAACAGGCCAAATATTAGAAAACGAAAAATTAAATGCACTTGCCGAAAAATATCATACAACAATTGCTAAAATCTGCTTACGCTACTGCTATCAAAAAAATACACTTCCTCTACCAAAATCTGTTCATAAAGAAAGAATCTTTGATAATTTAGATTTTGATTTTATAATAGACAAAGAGGATATGAACTATCTAGATTCATTAAAAGAAATAGGACCAACTCGTCCTTTAAGAAGTTAAAAAAGGTCTTTAAGCTTTATGTGCTTAAAGACTTTTTCTTTATTAATTTTCAAATTTGGTTTTGAAGTTCTCCAAACTATCATACTTTGTTTGTTCTATCTGTAAAGGAACAAATGTAATATATCCCTTACTTGCAAGATATACATCTGTGTCAGGATTTTCATCATAAACAATAGCACTATCGCCATTCAAATATCTTCCCTCTTCTGTTTTAGAAAAACTGGTCTTAAAATTCTTTATGCCTTGTCTACAAAAGCGATACCCCTTAGATTCTTTAAAACTCCCAACAGGAAAATTAATATTGAGTACAAAATCCGAAGAATAAAGCTGGTTTTCAAAAATATAAGCTAATACAGCATCTAATTCTTGATCAACGATTGAAAATGCTTTGAAATCTGTAGATAAAGCTACAGCTGGAACTCCTTCTATATTTGCTTCTCTAGCAGCAGACACTGTTCCAGAATAAATTATATCTGTACCTAAATTTAAGCCATCGTTCACACCTGAAAATACTACATCAAATGAAATATCTAATAAATCCATAGAAAGCCTTACACAATCTGCAGGTGTACCACTCGTTTTATACCATTCTATTCCATCAAAAGATCCTACATAATCAAATGACAAAGAACCATGAATTACAATAGAATGTCCTGCAGCACTTCTTCCTGTATCAGGTGCACAAACAACAACATTCCCATATTTTTTTAATGCTACAGCAAGTTTCTTTATTCCTACTGCATCAATACCATCATCATTTACAACTAAAATATTCATACTACCAACTCCTGATTTTATAAATCAAGCCTAAGCTTATCACTTAGGCATTTTTTCTCATGGTGCCGAAAATAGGGATCGAACCTACGACCTACGCGTTACGAGTGCGTTGCTCTACCAACTGAGCTAATTCGGCATTTTGACACATTGAAATTATACAACAAAAAAATTAATAAAGCAATAATATACAAGAAAAACAGATACTTTAAATAATCTTCTAAGCAGCTTTAATCATTATTTTTGTGCTTACAAATTATAAATCAAAACTTTGATTTATATAGAATTTAAAAGCCCTAAGAGTTTAGGGCTTTTTTTATATTTATAAATTATTATTCAATTCGTTCTTCTTTTTATTATGCTTTTTAATAAGAAGGATAGTTAGAATTATAATAAATAAAATCAATACTATTAGTGGAATTCCTATGGATAACCAAAGCACAAGATTGAATCCCTTTTCTTTCACAGGTTCAGGTTGTTCTGGAGATGGTTGGTTAGGCTCTGGTTGTTCAGGAGGAGTTACTTGAGTTGTCACTGCCTTAAGCTCAATATTTTGTGAAGGCATACTAAATGTGTATTCTATAGTATTCTTATTAGGACATGCTTTTATATTCGAGCTCTCCCACTCTACCCATACATATCCTTCGTCTACACTTGCAGTAACTACAACAGTCTCACCATAAAGGTAAATTCCTCCACCTTCTATGGTTACTCCTTCAGAAGGTGTAAGTGTAACTATATAACTGTTTCGATTATATAATAATGTTACTATTGTATTTCCACTACCGCTGATAATCTTTTGTTGAAAAGAAGCTGCAGTAAAGCCTTCATATTTACGTGCAACTATGGTTGTCAGTGTTCCAGTCGTTCCAGTAAGTTCTTCTGTTTCTAACTCGTAATATTTGCCACTAATCTTATAGGGTGTTTCTACAAGACTCTGGATATAATGGTAAACTTTATACTTTGTGTCTTCATTTGGAGTTGAATTTATAACAATCGAATGGCTTCCTAAAATATTTCTAAACACATAACCATCTTTTAAAATAGTATTCATTTCATTAGTGCTTAAAACTGTTTTATCTACAATTACACTAGCAATATGATAGCCAAGTTCAACACTTAAAGTAACTTTAAAGTCATCCCCTATATTGACTAAGTTATCACCACTTTGTGCAGAATTGATATGTTCTCCTGTGAACACTTTGATATATATGGAATCAGCTGGTAATACGTTAGTCTTTGCAGTAAGAGTTATATTCTGTGCTGGCATAGTAAAGATATATTCTAAAGTATCTTTGTTTGGACATACATTGGTATTTGAACTTTCCCACTCTATCCATTCATATCCTTCATCTACATTTGCAGTAACTACAACAGTCTCACCATAAATATAGGTTCCTCCACCTTCTACAGTTACTCCTTCACAATCAACAAGCGTAACTGTATAGGTATTTCGATTATATAGAATTTCAACTATTGTATTCCCATTACCGCCGATAATCTTTTGTTCAAAAGCTTCTGCAGTAAAGCCTTCATATGTATTCTCAACTACAGTCGTAAGTGCTCCTGTTGTCCCTGTTAAGTCTTCAATTTCTAACTCGTAATATTTGCCATCCATCTCAACTTCTGTCTCAACAAGGCTTTGGATATAGTGATAAACCTTATACTCTGTATCTTCGTTTGGAGCCGAATTTATAACAATTGTATGGTTTTCTGTAACATTTGTAAAGGTATATCCCTCAAGTAATGCAGTTTCTAATCCATCTTCATTTAGGGCAACTTCATCAACTAAAATTGTACTAATATGATATCCTGTCTCAACAGTAAATGTAACTTTAAAGTTTTCTCCTTCATCGATCTGATTATTTCCTTTTTGTGGAGAGCTAATATGCTGTCCTGTGGATACTTTTATATATACGGAATCAGCCTCTACTTCATCTGCCTTGGCAGTAAGAGTTATATCCTGTGCTGGCATAGTAAAGATATATTCTAAAGTATCTTTGTTTGGACAAACTTCACTATTTGAGCTTTCCCACTCTACCCATACATATCCTTCATCTACATTTGCAGTAACTACAACAGTCTCACCATAAATATAGGTTCCTCCACCTTCTACAGTTACTCCTTCACAATCAACAAGCGTAACTGTATAGGTATTTCGATTATATAGAATTTCAACTATTGTATTCCCATTACCGCCGATAATCTTTTGTTCAAAAGCTTCTGCAGTAAATCCTTGATATGTATTCTCAACGGCAGTGGTAAGTGTACCAGTAGTTCCTGTTAAGGTTTCTATTTCTAACTCGTAATACTTGCCATCCATCTCAACTTCTGTTTCAACAAGGCTTTCTTTATAGTGATAAATCTTATACTCTGTATCTTCATTTGGAGCCGAATTTATAGTAATTGTATGATTTTCTGTAACATTTGTAAAAGTATATCCCTCAAGTATTGCAGTTTCCAATTCATCTTCACTTAAATTCACTTCATCAACTACAATACTACTGATATGATAGCCTGTCTCAACAGTAAATGTGACATTGAAGTTTTCTCCTTCACTAACTTGATTATTCCCACTTTGTGAAGAACTTATATGTTCTCCTAATGTTACTTGGATAGATTTTGCATCAGAACGTACTATAGTTACTTCACAAATCTGCGAAGAAATCACATTCCCTTTCCAATCACTAACCTGAACAAAATATTTACTTGAACCTGAATTAGTTGTATCCACTTCAAGTTGGCTATCTGTTGCATCTTTTATAGGCGTTCCTGAAAGATTATCACTATCCGTTCTAAACCATTGATAGGTAAGACCTATTCCTTCTGCCTCTACAGATAAGTTAAGTGGGCTATTATATTCAATTTCTACTTCACTAGATAAATCTTTAGTAATGGCTAAATTATCTATATCATCGATAGCTACGAAATCCCAATGCTTAGTTTTAGTTTCATCTAGGCATTGTAATGCCCATTCTTCTGCTTTAGAGCCTGAATAGCCATAAATTGGAACATTATAATACGTCCAAGAAGCTAAATCAAGGGTTTGGTCAACTACATAATTTTCGAATTTTTCTCCTATAACCACTTTTTTAAGTGATGGGCAGGCAGAAAAAACTCCTCCAGAAGTAATTGTTTCCAAATTAGGGAAATAGAGTTCTTCTATGCTTTTGGAATAAATAAATGCATTTCCAATAATTTTTACTACATTTTTCGTATCCACGCTTTTTAATGAAATTGTTTCCTTAAATGCCGCATCAAGAGTTTCTAGATTAGGACAAATAACTTTCTCAAGCTCATAGCATTCATTAAACACATCTTGTCCTATTTCGATTACTCCGCTTAAATCTGCCATTTTCAAATTACCACAACTGGAAAAAACAGCCCAAGGTAATACTTCTACTAACGGCATATTCACATATTTTAAGGATTGACAACTACGAAATGCTCTTGCGCCTACAGTTAAAATATTCTCTAAATTTATACTTTCTAAAAAATGGCAATTACTAAATGCCTGTTGACCTATATCCGTAATAGTTTCAGGAAGAATTACACCAGAAATTAAGCAGTCACTAAATGCTTCGTCCCCTATTTTCGAAATAATCTTTCCATTATAACTTTCTGGAATAATAAGATTTCCTGTTGTTTGCGTATCGACTAAGGCTATATATAATTCTTCATTACCAGTTTTCTCATTTATATATGTGTTAAAATAAAAACCTTTAATCTTTTCAAATACTGCTTCAAATTGCACTCCATTTTCTAAAGCATATGCATGTGCTAAAGTATTCTCATCACCATAAATGACAAAATCAGAAATAAGATTTCCAGCATTAAAGCCAAGAGCCTTTTCTCCTATACTACTGATAGTATTAGATAGAGTTATAGCTTTAAATTTAATACAACCATTAAATGCATAATCCCCTATTTCAACTATACTTTCTATAGTAACTTTCTCTAAGTTAGTACAATTTGCAAAGGCATAGTCACCAATATAGTTTATCCTAGTAAGATATATATCTGTTAGATTCAAACAACCTTTAAATGCATTCTCTTCTATTTCTTTAAGATATAATAC
>JAIDMV010000202.1 GCA_029050385.1 Anaeroplasmataceae bacterium
TGATACTATTAGGTGATGCCTCATGACAGAATATGAAACATTGGAGTATCAAGATAGTAAAGAAATTATCAATAGCACCATACTTGGTTTTTTTATAGGACTTGCTGTCATTGTTCCTGGAATAAGTGGATCAACAATAGCAATCATTTTTAAACTGTATGATAAGCTTTTATATGCAATAGGAAATATATTAAAAAAATTTAAACTTTGCTTTATTTTTTTGATTCCTATTGTTCTTGGAGCCTTCTTAGGCTTTGGTTTAGGTTTTTTTGCAATACAAAAGCTTTTAACGATTTTCCCTTTTGCAATAACAGCTTTTTTTGGAGGATTAATGATTGGTGCATTCCCTGCTATATCAGATGAAATTAAAGACGATAAAATCACTTTATCCAAAGCACTTCTATTTCTTCTTGGTTTAGGAATTCCCTTAACCATAAGTGTCGTTTCCACATTTATTCAAGGTGGAAATCAAAGCTTTGAAGATATTCAGTTTTACCATTATCTTTTATTCCTTGTAATAGGGTATGTCATTGCAATTACACAGATAGTTCCTGGATTAAGTGCCACGGCTATCCTAATGGCCTTCGGCTATTTTAGACCTTTGATAGAATCTGTGAGCATCAGCTACATAGCAGCTAATCCAACAATCATTGGGATTTATATTTCTCTAATTATAGGTTTTATTATAGGAATGATTTCCTTTTCAAGCTTCTTGACAAAAGTATTTAATAAGAACCGAAAGCTTGCCTTTTTTATGATCGTAGGTTTATCCTTAGGCTCTATACTTTCTATGTTTTTCAATCCTGATATCTATGAGACCTATCAGTCCTGGATTCACGGGAATATGTCCTTTGGATTAGATTTAGGCTTTGGAATTCTACTTTTTATTATTGGCATATTACTAGCAGCAAGCTTTTTAAAATACGAAAAAAGACAGAAATAGACATTCCTCTTGTCAAGCAATAGAAAAAGGTTTAAAATATTCTATTGTGAGGTGAGATTTATGCTATGCTTATGCATTGTTATAGCTACCATTTGCTTAATTATTGCATCCATATTGTTTTTTCCTACAATAAAGATTGGAAATCATAGAATTAGCTGTTATTGGGTTATCTCTTTAATTTCTGCAGGAATTCTTATCATTTTCAGGCAAGTTTCTTTGGAAAATATTTGGAACAGCTTTACAGCAAATACAAGTGTGAATCCATTAAAAATTTTAGTTCTCTTTATCTCTATGACCATTCTTTCCATCTTCTTAGATGAAATCGGATTCTTTAGATATATAGCTGTTTCATCTGCACACAAGCTAAAGGGAAGTCAAATGAAGCTTTTCTTCGGCTTTTACGCATTAATCTCAATTTTAACCATCTTCACATCCAATGATATCATCATTCTTACCTTTACACCATTTATCTGTTACTATGCAAAGAATACGAAAATCAATCCTATTCCATATTTAGTTTTAGAGTTTGTGGCAGCCAATACCTGGAGTATGGCACTTATCATAGGAAATCCTACTAATATTTATTTAGCAAGTGCACTGCATATTGATTTTTTATCCTATTTAAAAATCATGATTTTACCTACAATTGTTGCAGCAAGTATTTCACTTTTACTTTTATTTTTAATTTTTAGAAAAAACTTGAAAAAACCTATGGAGGAATTTACAGAAGAAATTAAGAAACCTAATTTGATTCTTCTCATCATAGGCTTAGTTCATCTTTTTGCAACAACAGTTCTACTGGCAATCGCTTCTTATATTCAGTTTGAAATGTGGATTATAGCTTTATCCTTTGCTGGTAGCCTATTACTTATAACTACACTATACCTAGTCATTAGGAAGGAAAGGCTTACTCCAATTAAACTGACTCTACTTAGAGCTCCATGGTCACTTGTTCCTTTTGTATTATCTATGTTTGTTTTAGTTCTATCCTTAAATCAACAAGACATTACAAAAACACTAGAAGATTTACTGCTAAAGCTTCCGCCAATTTATTCCTATGGCATAGGTGGAACAATTGCTGCAAATTTAATTAATAATATCCCTATGAGTGTGTTATTCTCTAATCTTTTATCTAATGCTCCTTCTACTGCAATCTATGCAAGTGTTATTGCCTCTAATATTGCAGCATTTATTACTCCAATTGGGGCACTTGCTGGAATTATGTGGATGAAACTTCTTAAAACGTATGATATAAAATTTAGCTTCAAGGATTTTACCTTATATGGCTGTATCATAGGAATCCCAACTCTTATTGGTGCACTCTCTATACTTTATATATT
>JAIDMV010000203.1 GCA_029050385.1 Anaeroplasmataceae bacterium
TTTCATATTGATATAGCTTAGTTGACGTTGTCTTATTGTTGTTTTAGAATCTGTTTTTAAGACTGGTGTTTCCTTAATTGCCATATCAAATTCATCCATGACATATTGCTTTAAGTTTAAGAGTTTACGATATTTGTCATTTAACAAGCTTTCCTTGTAGTCTAGGTTACGAATCCAAGGGAAAGTTGTAAGTTTTTTCTTTTTCTCGTAGAACCATGGATATCCACCAAACACCTCGTCAGCACATTCTCCTGATAGCCCGAGTCGATGTTTTTCCCTGATATTTTTAGCTAGGAAATACATGGATGAGTCTATATCTGTCATACCTGGAACATCACGAATTAAAACCGCCTGTCTTAGTCCTTCAACTAAGGATTTATTATCAATCATAACATCATGCTGATTTGAACCAATGGCCTTACTTACCAAATGAGTAAAGTCTGAATCCCTTGAACGTTCAAATGCATTTTCTTTAAACTCTGAGTTTTCGTAAGAAATACTATAGGTGTCTAAGGTATCCTTATTTCTAGCCACTATCGTAGAAATTATAGATGAGTCTAAACCACCCGATAGGAATGTAGATAAATCTACATCTGAAACCATTTGTCTTTGAATTGCTCGATCTAGTAGAATCCGAACCATTCTCTTGGTTTCATCATAGGTGTATTTAAACTCCTTTGCTTCTAGTTGGTAATACACATGCTCTTCTATTGGTGCACCCTTTTTAAATTTCAGATAATGTCCTGGTCTAAGCTCATAAATTCCTTTAAATACGGTCTTAGCCTGACTATGAGATGGTCCCATGCCTAGCAACTCGCATAGTCCTTCTTTATCTACAACTCTTTTATCCGTATATTCTAATATGGATTTAATTTCAGAGGAAACAATGATATCTTTATCATAGAAAGTATAATAAAGAGGCTTAACACCAAACATATCTCTTACAATCCATACCTCATCCATATGCGTATATACAAACGCAAAGATTCCATTTAAATCCTTTAAGATATCTTCCTTATATTTTATCAATAGCTTTAATAGTAATAAGGTATCGCTATTAAATTCTAACGGAGTATCTAATTTTTTTACCAATTCATTTTGATTATAAATCTCCCCGTTATAAATCAAATGATCATTTAGGATACTCATCGGTTGTTTCGCATTAACTACATCTCGAATAGCTAGCCGCTTATGTCCAAAGGAATGCTCCTTATTGAATAAAAACCCATAATCATCTGGACCACGATGATTTAATAAATTACATGCTTTTATAAATTTTACTTCATCTGTATTTGTATAAAAATTACTCTTATAAAATATACCACACAATTTTTACCACTTCCTATATTAAGGTATGATAAATTCATTAAAGTGTGACTATGTGCAAAAGAAAAAACGTATCATAAAGATACGCTTTTATAAGAATTTACGAATTTGAATTGCTAATTTTTCTTCTTGATTAATTAGACGCTTTGTAATATCTTTAGTATATTCATCAGCAGCCTTATATTGATTTAAGTAACGATTTAAGGATTTTACACCCATATTACAGCCATCTGTAATTAAATCTGCAACTGTAGTGTCACATTCCTTCATCTTAATCCTCATATTCGTTTTAATCCAAGACATGCCCTTTACCATAGGATTTGGATTTTTACCCTCATCCTGATACTTATCTAAAAGCTCTTGGATTTCTTCTTTTAACTTATCATGGTCTTTTTTGCACTCTGTTAAAACAGATTTAAATTCTTCATTCTTCACATAATCTAAAACCTCTTCAATTGCAGAAACGCCCATTTTAATTCCAGAGTCACACTCTCTTAATAATTTTATTGTATCTGATTCAATCATTCTCATTTATCCTTTCTACTTATTAGTATGGAAGAAATTGAATATTTCATACAAGTTAAAAATCCCCAAAATAAAATTTTTGAGGACTCATAACATCAATTGATAAATATCTATTAGAATGATAAGATAACTTTAATAATTCTCTGACATTTCCAAAAAACGTATTTTAGCTTTATTTTTACCAGGATATAGACTATTCGAAAAAGTGAGAGCTTCATCTCTAAAAATTTCCCAAACAGTTTCTAAATCCCATATTCCAGAAGATGAAGTAAATAATAAAATATCGTCTAATCTTTGTGGAAAGACATTATTAGTGTTTGGTACTATTTCACACACTGTTTGGTATATAATTGTTTCATGATCTTGAATTTCACCATTATAAACACTCGCTGTAACTGGTTCTATTTCATAACTTGCACTGACCCGACAGTGAATTTTTTGTTCGTTATAAATAACCTTAATGCTTAAAGCATCAAAACTCAAATAATAGGCTTGCAGTTCACCACTTTCTAGATATATTGGCTTATAATTCTTATCCTCTTGAATGATTTCTCCATTAGAATCAAAATCTGAATTATATACCCAAAAATGCTTAACTTTCCAATCTTCATTAAAATATATATTTATAGATTTACATGATTTACTTC
>JAIDMV010000204.1 GCA_029050385.1 Anaeroplasmataceae bacterium
GGTATTATTACCAGTATTACATGCAGGTTGTAAGATGGCAGATATGATTCATCCTACCGCATTAAAAAAATATAAAGAAGAACACCCCAATACAAAGATAATAACTTATGTAAATAGTACTGCAAGTGTAAAGGCACTAAGCGATTGTATTTGCACTTCTACAAATGCTTTGAAAATCATAAATCATTATTTAGAACAAGGAGATTCTATTTTATATTGCCCAGATCAAAATTTAGGAAAATATGCAATGAAGACTAGTGGGAAAAGCTTTGAGGTATGGGAAGGATGTTGTCCTATTCATCATTATTTAGATCCTAAAAGGATAATTAGCTTAAAACAAGAATATCCGACTGCTAAAATCTTAGCTCATCCAGAGTGTCAAGAAAAAATATTAGAGCTTGCAGATTTTATTGGTTCAACAAAACAGCTTTTAGACTATACAATTCAGAGTGAAGATACTATATTTATTATTGCAACAGAAAAAGGGGTTATTCATGCAATGGAATGTGCTTGTCCTAATAAAACCTTTATTCTTGCAAGTCCAAGTTTATCTTGTAATGATATGAAATATACCACATTAAAGGAAGTATATGAAGTATTGAAAAACGAGACAAACGAAATATTTGTTGAGGAAGATATTGCAAAATCTGCTAAAAGAGCATTAGATGAAATGCTTAAGCTTTCATAATATAAGGAGATTTATATGAGTGTATTAAAGGTTACAGATGTATCCTTTTCCTTTGGAAACAGAACCATCCTAGAAAACGCAAGCTTTGTCCTACAGAAGGGGGAGCATGTAGGATTAATTGGTTTAAATGGAGAAGGAAAGACAACTTTTATAAAAATGATAACGGGTTCTCTTACGCCAGATAGTGGCAAGATCGAATGGTGTAAAAGAATTACTACAGGCTATCTTGATCAGTATACAACTCTAACCAAAGGGAAGACCATTAGAGAGGTTTTAAGAGAAGCCTTCCAGCATATGTATGATTTAGAACAGGAACTCAATCAAATGTATGAGAAAATGTGCGATTGTACAGAAGAGGAGATGAATGCTTTACTTGATGAAACAGGTGAAATTCAGTCTGAACTTGAAGCATCTGGTTTCTATTCTTTGGAAGCAAAAATAGAAGAGGTTGCCAATGGTTTAGGTTTAGGAGAAATTGGTTTAGACCATGATGTGGCGGATTTATCTGGTGGACAGCGTTCAAAAGTTCTTTTAACAAAGCTTTTACTTGCTCAGCCGATGATTTTAATTTTAGATGAGCCTACAAACTTTCTAGATGAAACACAAGTGAATTGGCTAAAAAATTATTTGGCAAATTATGAGAATGCCTTTATTTTGGTTTCCCATGATGTTCCATTTTTAAATAGTGTAATTAATGTCATCTATCATATGGAGGATGGAACACTTACACGTTATACTGGAAATTATGATGGCTTTATGCAAATGTATGAACTCAAGAAAAGACAACAAAATATGGCCTATGAGAAGCAACAAAAGGAAATCAAAGACTTAAAGGAATTCATTGCTAAAAATAAAGCAAGAGTTGCAACAACTGATCTTGCCAAGTCAAGACAGAGAAGACTTGATAAAATGGAAATCATAGATAAAGCCAAGGAACAGGTAAAGCCTAACTTTAAATTTAAGGAATGTGGGGCATCAGGAAAATTTGTTATCACAGCTAAGGATTTAGTGATTGGTTATTCAGAACCACTATCTGCTAAACTCAATTTCACGATAGAGCGTGGAAAAAAGGTTGTCATCAAAGGCGCGAATGGAATAGGTAAAACAACTCTTTTAAAAACTCTATTAGGGCTTTTACCTCCTTTATCAGGAGAGTGTACATTAGACTATAATATTCATTATGGCTATTTTGCACAAGAGGAATCTGATTCTAGAAATACGGCATTAGATGAAGTTTGGAATGAATATCCTGCTATGACTAATGCGGAGGTTCGTGGAGCCTTAGCTGCCTGTGGATTAAACAAGGATAAAATAGAATCCCTAATGATGGTGCTTTCTGGTGGTGAGGCTGCAAAGGTTAGACTTTGTAAAATAATGCTTAAGGAGTGTAATACACTGATCTTAGATGAGCCTACAAACCACTTAGATGTATTAGCTAAGGAATCTCTAAAAGATGCGTTACTTGCTTTTAAAGGGACTATCGTTTTAGTTTGTCATGAGAAGGAATTCTATGAAGGATTAGTGAATGACGTTATAGATGCTGAAAAGTGGACGACCAAAATCCTATAATTGGATAAATTACAATTGCTATTAAGGTGGTGAGAATATGCTTAAAGAATTTCATAATGTTAAAGTAAACTATGAGGCAGATGCTTTAGTTGAAATTCAGGATAAAACCTATAAGATACATGACTGTATCGAAGGAGAAGATATTTTAGTAGAAACAGAAGGAAAATATCCATCTCTTTCTAAAATCTTAAAGCCAAGTGTACATCGAATCAAGGACGGATGTCCATATCAAAAAGAATGTGGTGGCTGTCAGTTTATGCATATGGAATACTCCTATGAGATTGACCAAAAAAAGAAATTCTTAACTGAACTTTTCCAAGGAATAAAAAATATTCCTGAAATTGAAGTGATTTCCACCTATGAGCCAATGCATTATAGAAATAAAAGTCAAATGACCTATAAGCTTTCTAAAACAAAGAAGGTTGTTTGTGGCTTTTATGAGGAATACTCTCATAGACTCATAACTGTAGAGGATTGTATGCTACAATCCAAGGCATCTAATAAAGTAATACAAGAACTGAATAAAATTCTTTCCAAGCATAAAATCAAACCTTATGATGAAATGACTAGAACGGGTGTATTACGTCATGTATTAGTAAGATATGGTTTTCAAACCAAAGAACTTATGCTTGTATTAGTTACTAATGGGGAGATGTTTCCAGGAAGAAACAATGTAGTTAAGGATTTACTTAAATTAAATTTGAATATTACTACAATTGTTCAAAACTATAATGCTAGGGATACATCCATTGTTTTAGGAGATAAGAATAAGGTACTTTATGGGCCTGGATTTATTTATGAACTTGTCGGAGAGTATAAATTTAAAATATCTCCAAATAGCTTTTTTCAAGTCAATTCCTTAGGAATGAAGAAGCTATATTCCTTAGCTATCAATTCAGCTCAAATTAAAAAGACAGATATTGTTGTAGATGCTTATTGTGGGGTTGGAACAATTTCTATCTTTACATCAAAATACGCTAAAGAGGTTATTGGAGTTGAACTCAATAAACAAGCTGTTCAGGATGCAAATATGAATGCAAGAGTTAACAAAATTCAAAATGTCAACTTTATTTGTGATGATGCGACAAATTATATAACAAATGCTGCTAAGAATCGAGCAAAATTAGATTGTCTAATTATGGATCCTCCTAGAGAAGGCTCTACACCTCAATTTATCAATGCGATTAGCTACTTGAAACCTAGAACAGTGATTTATATATCCTGTAATCCTTTAACTCTTAAAAGAGATTTGAGTTTATTCAAGGATTCATATCAAATCAAATCC
>JAIDMV010000205.1 GCA_029050385.1 Anaeroplasmataceae bacterium
ATATAGTAGATGAAATCATTGAATATTTAAAACGAGTGGACTAATCAATCCACTCGTATTTTTTTTAAGATATCCTCGTTAGACATTCCATAATGATTTAATACTTCCTCAATCTTTCCATGAGGAATTGATGTATTTTCTTCAAAGGATATAGATTCAATTTTTACTTTATGCTTGTTTTGATAAGCATAAAGTACAATATCTTGATATAGACTTCCCTTTATGGTTGCTTGTTCAATAACTATAACCTTCTTATGACTAGATAAAATATCTTCTAAAAGATTGATATCTAAAGGACGAATATATCTCGCATTTACCAATGAGCAATCTATATTTTCTTTATCTAGAAGTTTTTGAATTCTAAGAAGATCTGGTCCATAGGAGATAACACATTTCTTATGGCCTTTTTTCATATATTCCCAGCTTGGAGAAAGAATTGTCTTATTGTTTAAGAAATCAAGATTAGTAATCACATTTCCTCTAGGATAGCGAATTACAAAAGGGCATGTTTCTTTAAATGCATAATTGAATATACCAACAAGCTCTTCTGCATCCTTTGGCATAGCAATTTTTACATTTGGCATTAAGCCAAACATAGCTATATCATAAATTCCTTGATGCGTAGCACCGTCTTCACCGACAACCCCAGCACGATCAATTCCTATAATAACAGGTAGATTTTGTCTTGCAATATCATTTAAAATCTCATCAAATGCACGCTGTGAAAATGTTGAATAATATAATAAAACTACTTTCTTATTTTGGATTGCAATACCTGCAGCCATATCAGCCGCATGTTCTTCAGCAATACCTACATCATAAAAATCATCTGGATATTTTCTAGCAAATTTTTCCAGCTTTGATCCTGACTTCATTGCAGGAGTTACTACAAAGAATGGCTCTTCTTCTCTTTTTTTAGTTAAATAGTGTGTAACCAAATCTGAATAAGAGTGTTCATTATCATTAGGTTTTCTAAGGGGTTCCCCTGTACTCTTATCAAAGGGTGATACACCATGAAAGCTTCCTTCTTCATCTAATTCAGAAGGCGCATAGCCTTTTCCTTTTTTTGTTATGACATGAAGTAATACAGGCTCTGTATTCTTTTTAACCCTTTGTAATGCTTTTATACAGGCCCTCAAATCGTTTCCTTTAATTGGTCCATAATAGTCAAAGCCTAAATCCTCAAAAATATTATCCTGCTGAATGAAAGCTTTTATACCACGTTTTACTTGATGGAACCAGTTCGTAATAAAGGTAGGAAAAATAAAATTTAATACACGCTTAAAGCCATGCCATAAACGAGTTCCTCTAAGTCTTGAAAAAGCTTTTGATAAAGCTCCAACAGATTTTGAAATTCCCATTTTATTATCATTTAATATAACAATTGGTGCTAATTTTTTTTGAGAGCCCAAAAAATTCATTCCCTCAAAGGCAACACCATTCATAATAGAGGAATCTCCAATTAAGCTGATGACCTTTTCTTCCTTTTTCTCACTCGCAAGAAGCATACCTGCCATAGCTGAAATAGTCGTGGAAGAATGCCCAGATTCCCATATATCATATTTTGATTCCTCACGTCTAATATATCCACTCATACCACCATACTGTCTAAGATGAGAAAAATCTTTAGCTCGACCTGTTAAAATCTTATGTACATAGGATTGATGTCCTACATCAAATAAGAATTTATCTTTTTCTGGATCAAATACATAATACATTGCTATCGTTATTTCAACAACACCTAAATTACTACTTAGATGTCCACCAGTCTTTGAAATTGTATCAACTAAAAACTCTCTTATCTGTCCAGCAAGCTCTTTCAATTCTTTTATGGACATATCTTTTATAAACGAGGGATCTTTGATTTCTAATAAATCTATCATAAGTCCACCCTTTTCTTAAAGTGTTACTCCTTAATTATACTAATTTCAGACAAAAATTACAACTATATACATTAAAAATATGTCTTTCTATCTTCTTTTTAGAGAAGAAAAACAATAAAGAAAATATATCTTAATAATATATATGATTTTAATCTACCTCTTATCCTCATTTTTAGTAATTACTAATTATTTCCATATTAACAAACATTCTATGTGACAAACTATTAGTGTAAGGAAGTGAAAAAATGAAAGATAAGATTACCTGTAGACCTTGTAAGGAACAAAACAATTGGGAAATCGAAAATCAATATGGTGAAGTTTTAGATACTCACTATAATACAAAAGAATCTTGTGTTAAGGCAGGACAACGTCTAGCTACAGAATGTGGCTGTGAATTATGCATTTGTGATAAGTAATTC
>JAIDMV010000206.1 GCA_029050385.1 Anaeroplasmataceae bacterium
GTTTATAATATAATATGGAATTTATGGAGGATATTATGAAGAAAAGACCAGTAATGTTAATTATAATGGATGGATATGGTATTGCAGATAGCTCTGCTGGTAATGCAGTTTGCCAAGCAAAGAAACCAAATCTAGACAGAATTTTTAAAGAATTTGACACAAAGACACTGAATGCCAGTGGTGAGGCAGTAGGACTACCAGAAGGACAAATGGGTAATTCTGAGGTAGGACATATGAATATTGGTGCAGGTAGAATTGTATGGCAATCTCTATCTCGTATCAATAATTCCATTAAGACAGGCGTTTTTAACCAAAATGAAGCTATTGTTGAGGCTATTATTAGAGCTAAGAATACCCATAAGAAGTTCCATATTTTTGGACTTTGTAGTGATGGTGGTGTACATTCTCATACATCTCATATCATTGCTATTGCAAAGCTTGCTCATAACTTGGGCTTAGATAAGGTATATTATCATGCTTTCTTAGATGGACGTGATGTTGCCCCTAAGAGTGCTAGCATTTATTTAAAGAAGATTGTAGATGAGGGTAAGGTTACTGTTGCTACTGTAGGTGGAAGATATTATGGTATGGATCGTGATAAGAACTATGATCGTATTCAGGTTGCCTATGATGCAATGACTGTTGCTAAAGGAGAATTCTATGCTGATCCATTTGAAGGAATCGAAGCATCCTATGCAAAGGGTGTGACAGATGAATTTATGGTTCCATTTGTAAGCTCTAAAGAGGGTATGGTAGAAAGTGGAGACTCTATCGTATTTGCAAACTTTAGACCTGACCGTGCAATTCAAATTTCAACTTGTATGTCAAATCCAGAAGGTATCGTTTATAATGCTGAAAAGCCTTATCGTATGGATTTATCTCATGCACCAAAGGATATTTTCTTTGTATCTATGATGAAGTATGCTGATACTGTAAAGGGACCTCTTGCTTTTGATTTACAGAAATTTGATCATTTATTTGGAGATGTTGTGAGTGAGGCAGGATTAAAGCAGTTACGTATTGCTGAAACTGAAAAATATGCACATGTAACATTCTTCTTTGATGGTGGTGCTGATAGAGAAATTCCAGGCGCTACTCGTATTTTAGTAAATTCACCAAAGGTTGCTACATATGATTTACAGCCACATATGAGTGCTTATGAGGTATGTGATAAGGTTTGTGCAGCAATTCGAAGCAAAGAATTTGATTGCATTATCTTAAATTTTGCAAACTGTGATATGGTTGGTCATACAGGTGTTATTCCAGCAGCAATCGCGGCTGTAGAAGCAGTAGATACTTGTGTTGGTCGCTGTGTTGAAGCATTAGATGAAGTAGGAGGAGTTGCCTTAATTACTGCAGACCATGGAAATGCAGAAAAGCTATTAGATGCTGATGGTAAACCATTTACTGCTCATACTACCAATTTAGTTCCAGTTGTTGTAACAGATAAGAGTATCCATCTAAGAGATGGTATATTATCTGATATAGCACCTACTTTATTAGAATTACTTGAGGTTGAAATTCCTGCAGAGATGACTTCTAAGTCACTTATTGTAAAATAAAATTCTTGACAAAGAATACTAATCTATATAAAATAATATTAACTATATAGCTTCGGGGTTTGGTGAAATTCCATACCGGCGGTAAAGTCCGCGAGCGCATAAGTGCATGAATAGGTGTAATTCCTATACCGACAGTAGAGTCTGGATGAGAGAAGTTAAAAATAATTTTTGTTTTTAAGTATCCCCGTATAAAATATGGGGATATTTTTAAATGAAAGGAAAGATGATTTATGAAGAAAAATGCAATAAAGCGTATTTCATTTGTGGCAATTTTTGCAGCCATATCTATTATTTTATATTGTTATGTGAAATTTCCATTGCCTATTTTTCCATCATTTTTGGATATTAATTTTTCTATGATTCCTATCCTAATATGTGCATTTATGCTAGGACCATGGGATGCTTGTGTCTGTGTAGTTTTACGCTGCCTTTTAAAATGGTTTTTACCTCCTGGGACGGGAACAGGCTATGTAGGAGAAATTGCAGATGTTTTAAATGGACTTGCAGTAGTTATACCTGCGGGTTTAATTTATCAAAAACTCAATATTAAAAATAAAACAATCCTAGCTTTTGCAGTTGTAATTATTTCATGGGTTGTTATGGCAATTATCGCAAATATATTTATAAATATTCCTTGGTATACCCATCTTTTCTTTAAGGGGGATATGACACCACTTATTGGAATGTCGAATACCGCTTTTAAACTCATATCCTTTGGAAGAGTAGAAGCAACGAAGGAAACCTTTATGGTCTGCTATATTTTCTTGGCTGTCATTCCTTTTAATTTAATGCTTTCAAGTATTGTTGTATTATTTACAGCAATTGTTCATAAAAGACTTAAGGTTTTATATGAACAATTATAGCTATTTTCTATAATTTTATGAAATATTTGCTTTTATCACAATTTTCTTTAGAAAAATTAAGAATAAGCGAATTTATAAAAACGTTTTCTTTAAAAATGAATTTTAAGATACTAGGAA
>JAIDMV010000207.1 GCA_029050385.1 Anaeroplasmataceae bacterium
GTATTTTAGATGGGGAAAAAGCAAACAACAATCTCTAATTAAGTCCTGATTCATAAATTTTGGACAATATGAGTCCATCAAAGATAAGTTATTTCTAATAGCATAAGCAGAGGCATATTCATTAGCTTCTAAAGAATCATAGCTTCCAATCCTTTTTATAGTATGAATAGAAATCGGATAACTTTCCTCTTGGATTGCCTTATAATAGCTAAAGCCTAATAGGTCATTACTAGGTAGATCAATAATAGAAGCGGTAGCCTCTTTATAGGATTTGCCAGCAGTAAGTAGTTCTTTAATTTTTTCTTGTGAGGAAGATTTAATCCAGTCTTGATAGCATTTCTCATAGAGGCTTGGATTATTAGATTCAGAACCGATCCAAAGCTCTTTAACCTTTGCTAAATGAAGTAATTTGACCGCATTTTCAGCAAACAAATCAGCATTTTGAACTGCACAAACAAATGGTAGTTCAATAACTAAATCTATTCCTGCTTGTAAAGCTTGTCTCGTTTTTTCAAATTTATCATAGATGGATAAATCTCCACGCATTGTAAAATTCCCTGAGAGAACTGCAACAATCATATCAGCTTGACTTAATCTTTTGATTTCCTTTAAGGCATAAATGTGTCCATTATGTAAAGGATTATATTCTACAATTGTTCCTACAATTTTCATACTACCACCTAGATTAATTATATCTTTAAATGCGGAAAAGATAAAGTATTTTTTAACTTTATATTTCCATAGATTGAAAATAAAGCATTGCAATTATAAAGAATTTCGCATATAATATAAATAGAAGCGCAAGGCTAGAGTAAAATCTAACCCCACGTTTTCTATGGTTGTGAAGATTCTACTCCTGCTTGGAAGGCGAAGAAGTGGAATCTTTTTCTTTTATACAAACTGTCTTTTTTATTACAAATTTCGTAACTGTAACGTAAAACTTACAGTTATTTTTTTTGAATAACTTCGAAAGTATATACTTCAAGAAATTGACCATAGCTACACCCCCTATCTAGGAATTTTAGATTGGGTGCTGAAGTTGAAAAATGAACCCATAAAATTTATGTCATAGAAAACATCCCAACAGCTAAGGTAAGACCTCCTCTAACCTACAAAGCATTTTATTACCTTGCAAGTCTATTATAAATTAAAGGCTTCATAGGGCAAAGCAAAATCGTATTGATAAAATATTGTTTTTTTTCTTAAGAATAGGTCTGCTTTAAGGTTAAAAA
>JAIDMV010000208.1 GCA_029050385.1 Anaeroplasmataceae bacterium
AAAATTAAAAATAATGAATGTATAGCGATGTATTATAGTATGTATCGTTATGAATATGAAGAAGGGAAGTAAGAAGTATGATTAGTAAACCAAAAGGTACCTATGATGTACTACCTGAAGAGGTCAAATCTTGGACAAAACTAGAATCTACGATAAGAAAGATTTGTCAAATCTTTAATTATAAGGAAATAAGAACACCTATATTTGAGGCAAGTCAAACCTTTCATAGAGATGCCAATGATACCTCAGATATGGTTACAAAGGAAACCTATGATTTTAAGGATCGTTCCGATCGCTTGGTTACACTTAGGCCTGAAGGAACAGCAGGTACAGTTAGAGCGTATATTGAGAATAAATTATATGCACAGAATCCTATAGAAAAATTATTCTATATGGGACCGATGTTTCGTTATGAGCGTCCTCAAAAGGGAAGAACTAGACAGTTTAGTCAGTTTGGTGTAGAGGCTTTAGGCTCCAATTCTCCAACGATTGATGCTGAGGTTATTGCCTTAGGAGCCACTTTAATTAAGGCTTTAGGTCTAACCAATGTCAAGGTGAAGCTAAACACCTTGGGTGATGCAGAATCTAGACAAGCCTATAAGAAGGTCCTCGTTGAGTACTTTAAGAACCATACGGACGAGCTATGTAGCGACTGTCTAAATCGTTTAGAAAAAAATCCTTTACGTATTCTAGATTGTAAGGTGGATAGAGATAAGGAATTCTTTAAGAATGCTCCTAAAATCAATGATTATTTAACAGAATCTTCTAAGGACCATTTCAATCAGGTTTTAGCATCCTTAAAAGATATGAATATTGCCTATGAGGTTGATCCATCTTTAGTTCGAGGCTTAGATTATTATTCTCATACCGTATTTGAACTTGAGGTAGATATCCCTGAATTTGGTGCTCAAAATGTTATTGGAGCTGGTGGAAGATATGATGCTTTAGTCAAGGATTTAGGCGGTCCAGAAATACCAGGAGTTGGTATGGCATTTGGTATGGAAAGATTACTCCTTGCCTGTGAGTATGCTGGTAAAAGATTAGCAACACCAGATTTTGTACATGTCTATTTTATTGCTTTAGGTGAGGCTGCAAAACAAGCAGTTTTGAGAGAAATGCAGGTATGTCGTCTAGGTGGTCTATATTGTGATATGGATCATTTAGGAAGAGGGCTTAAGGCTCAGTTTAAGGCAGCAGATACAAATCGTGCAATGTTTACTTGTATCCTAGGAGACAATGAACTTGCAGAAAATAAAATCAATATTAAGGATAACACAACAGATGTACAGGAGACCATTTCTTTATATGAAATTTATCCGTATGTATTAAATAAAATCAATAACAACTCTGCTTGTGCAAAATGTAAAGAAAAAGAGGTAAAGTAAAATGAAAAGAGTTATGTTAAAAGATATAAAGCTTGGACAAGTTAACAAAGTTGCAGGTTTTGTAGAAAATATCCGTAATAAAAAAGCAATGTGCTTTATTGTGTTAAGAGATGTTTCTGGGAAATTACAGTTGACTATTGAAAAGGAAAAACATCCTGAACTAGTAGATATTTTAGATCAAATTACTGTTGATAGCGTGATTGAGGCAACTGGTCCAATTTTAGAGAGTGAATATGTTAAACTAAATCATATGGAAATGTATCCAGATACAATCAAGTTAGAAAGTGTTGCTGCTCCATCTCCAATTGTAGCTCCAAAGGGAGAAGAGACCAATATTGATTTAAGATTAGATTATCGTTGGATAGATTTACGTACAGATAAGAATACACTCATGTTTAAGGTTCAATCTTATTTCATTGCAAAGTGCCGTGAATTTTTAGTTGACCGTGATTTTATTGAGATTCATTCTCCAAAGCTTATTGGTGCTGAATCTGAATCCGGTGCAGGCGTATTCAAGGTAGAATATTTTGACAGAGATGCCTTCTTAGCCCAGTCTCCACAATTCTATAAGCAAATGGCAATGGCTGCAGGCTTTGAGCGTATCTTTGAATCTGGACCTGTTTTCCGTGCTGAAAAGTTTGCTTCTCGTAAGCATGCAACAGAATTTACAGGCTTTGATTTAGAGTTTTCTTATATTGAATCCTTTGAAGATGTTATGAAGATGGAAGAAGAAATGCTTACCTATGCACTTTCAGCTGTTCATGAGAAATATGCTAGCAAGATTAAGGAAGTTTATGATATTGATTTAGTTGTTCCAACTCTTCCTTTCCCTAGAATGGATTTACATGATGTGTACAATGAATTAGAAGCTCGTTATGGCTATAAGGTCCCTGAAAGTGAGAAGGGGGACTTAACTACTGAAGGAGAAAGAATGTGTCAAAAACTTTCAATGGACAAGTTTGGTCATGAATTCTTATTTATTACAGGTTATGCAAAGGAAAATAGAGCCTTCTATCATATGCGTGATGAGCATGGTGTACCTTGTGGATATGACCTGATTTGGAAGGGCTGTGAAATTACTACAGGTGCCCAAAGAGAGCATCGCTATGAAATTTTAAAGAAACAAGCAGAAGAAAAGGGCTTAGATAAGGATGTGGAATTCTATCTAGATTTCTTTAAGTATGGCTGTCCTCCTCATGGTGGTTTTGGAATTGGTGTTGATAGAATTACAATGTTATTATTTAACCAAGGAATTAAGGATGCAATGTTCATCTTCCGTGGACCAGATCGATTAAATCCATAGGAGGTATATCTATGAATCATATTACCTGGGATGAGTATTTTATGGGTGTTGCCGCTCTATCGGCAAAAAGAAGTAAGGATCCAAGCACTAAGGTAGGTGCTTGTGTTGTAAATGAGGATAAACGAATTATAGGAATTGGCTATAATGGTTTTCCTATGGGCTGTTCAGATCAAGTTTTTCCTTGGGGAAAAACAGATGATAACTACTTGAATACAAAATATCCATATGTAGTTCATGCAGAGCCTAATGCGATTTTAAACTGCACCTCCTCCTTGAGAAATTCTACACTTTATGTAACCTTATTTCCTTGTAATGAATGTGCAAAGCTTATCATTCAATCTGGTATAAAGCATATCGTTTATGGGGATGATAAATATCATGACGAGGCATCCTATATTGCCTCAAGAAAAATGTTTGATGCGGCTAATGTGATCTATACAAAAATGCCTAAGGTTATTGTGGATATAAGGAGTGAAGAGGTTTGAAATATTTTATAAAAAAATTTTGGATAATTATCTTGATAGCATTCTGTATCAATATTCCTCTTTTAGTTTTAGGTGCCACTCGTACAAATAAATCGGTTACCTTAAAAGGTGATACAACCATTGTAGAGGATTTTGTTGAAATAGAAAATCCTTATCAAGCAACGGGAAGTCTTTCAACGATTTATGTCATAAGCTTTGATCATTCTACAATCTTACAAAATCTTATGGTGTCTGCCAGCTCAACATCTGAGCTTTCTGAACTACCTTCGCACTATCTTCATTTCACAGATAGTGAGCTAAGCCAGATGGGAAAAATTCAACACGAATCTAGTATCATGTATTCTTTGATGCTGTCTTACAAAACAGCTTCTAAGGTAGACGAAAATATACATTTAGATTATGAATACGACGCTTATGTGATTGCTTACTATGATGTGGTTTCTGCTTTTCGTATCGGAGATCGAATTATAGGGGTTAATGGAGTGTATGCAAAGGATGGATTTGATGCTTTTGCTGAAGAATTCAATAATGCCAAAGAAGGAACAATTTATCAAGTAAAACGTGGGAATGAGGAATTAGAAATCCCTTATACAAAAGAGAATATGAGAGTTGCAGGATATTCTTATTATACCTTAAATTCTAAGACTGCAAGTCCTCAGTATAAAATCAAATCTTCTAATGTAGGAGGCCCATCTGGTGGACTACTTCAGACATTAGCATTATACAATTCTTTAATAGAAGAGGATATCACTAGAGGTTACAGGATTGCTGGAACTGGAACGATTGAACCAGACGGAACAGTTGGAATGATTGGAGGCATCCAGCAAAAAATCTATACAGCTTATGATGACCAAATGGAAATATTCTTATGTCCAGAAGGAAATTATGAAGAGGCATTGATTGCTTATAATCGTCTTCCCCATAAGGAAAGGATGAAACTTTATTCTGTTTCCACCTTTGAAGATGCATTGGAGAAGTTAAAGAATCATAATTCTGCGGAGGTACTTTCTAATGCTTAGTTTTCAAGAACGTTATAGAGCTTGTAAGGAGGATGTCAAAGAGTTATCTAGACAAACTCCAAATAAGATTTGGATAGGACTCGCTTCTGTAGTATTAGCAGTTTTTATTATGGTGGGACCTATTGTTGTTTTAGTGAATTGTTTTATCTTTAATGACTATTTGAATTTGGTTCTTATAGGAATCATTTTGTGCTTGTATTTTATTATTTTATTAAGTCGTATCTTTTATTATAAAACTATAACAAAAAAGCAGGTCGAAGATATGCATCTCTTTTATTTGGTAGATGCAGGTATTTGTGCGATTGCTCTTTGTGTTGGTATATTTATAGGATTATTTATTTAGATTGGAGGGAACTTTATGTGGATTACCTTACTTGTTTTAGGAGGATTACTCATCCTAGATCAGTTAACAAAATATTTATCTGAAATCTTAATTGCTAGAGGAAGTGAGGTTACTCTCATTCCCCATGTCTTAGATGTCACCTTGACATATAACACAGGTGCTGCATGGTCTTTTCTTTCTGATCATACTTGGATACTAGCAGTTGTTAGCTTTATAGCTTCTGCAGTTTTAGTTTATTTCATTACAAAAAACAACTGGAAAAAGAAGAAGTGCTATTCTATAGCCATTACCTTGATGCTTGCAGGAACATTTGGAAACTTTATTGATCGATTCTTTTCTTGTATTGGACTTAGAGATGGAGTAATCGACATGATTATCTTTAAGCCATTAGATACAGTTTGGAATTGGATAACCAAATCTGGATTTCCGATATTCAATGTGGCAGATATGTGTTTAGTTATTGGCATTGTCTTTCTAGCCGTTGATATTATCTTTTTCCAAGAAAAGAGAGCAAAGTCATGAGCCAGTTTGTAGTTGATGAGACTTTGGTTAAGGTTAGATTGGATAAGGCTTTAACACAAATCATAGAAGGAAAATCAAGAAGTTATACCCTAAAATGTATAGAAGAAGGAAAGATTTTAGTGAATGGAAAACAAGAAAAGCCTTCCTATTCTTTAAAAAAAGGTGATGTAATTTCTTATGAACTTCTTGAAGAACAACCTTTAAATATGGATGCTAAGGATTTAAACTTAGAGATTGTGTATGAGGATAATGATGTTGCGGTTGTTAATAAGCCAAAGGGAATGGTTGTTCATCCCGGGGCAGGAAATACAGAAGACACCTTAGTTCATGGACTACTTTACGAACTAGATGATCTTGCTACAATCAATGGTGTAGTTCGTCCTGGAATTGTGCATAGAATCGATAAGGATACAACAGGACTTTTGATGGTTGCAAAAAATGATATGGCAGCTTTAGGTCTTGCAGAACAGCTAAAGAATCATAGCTGTAAAAGAAGATATCAAGCTTTAGTTTATGGAACATTTGCAGAAAACAAAGGAAAAATTAATGCTCCTATTGCTAGAGACCCAGAGGATAGAAAAAAGATGGCTGTATCTAAAACAGGAAAACAAGCCACTACACATTTTACAGTATTAAAAAGATTTAAGGAATTTACTTTAATTGAATGTGAATTAGAAACAGGAAGAACCCATCAAATTCGTGTACATATGAGCTATATAGGTCATCCTATTGTTGGAGACAAGGTATATGGAAGAAGAAAGGTCATTGGAGATCAAGGACAATTCTTACATGCAAAGCTCATTGGATTTGAACATCCAAGAACGCATGAATGGATGGAATTTGATTCTGAGCTTCCAAAATATTTCCAAGATTTTTTAATAACATTAGAATAATCAATTATAAAAAAATCATTTTAGTTGAGATGGCAAAAATTAGCCATCTTTTCTTTTTAGCAGAATGATAATAAGAGAATTGACAAATACTAGAAATAGCGTATAATTATAAATAAATGGAGGTATTCC
>JAIDMV010000209.1 GCA_029050385.1 Anaeroplasmataceae bacterium
TGTTTTTTAACTCTATATGCATTTTATCACCAAAGATTATTTTATGATATTTTAATTTATTTTGGTATATAATTTAATGGTGATTTAAAAAAATGAATGAAATAGCTAGAAATTACAACGATGATTTAACTAAAAGATCCTTTAATAATCAGTCTCAATCTAAAATGTCAAAATATGAAAAGCCTAAGAAGAAAAATAAAAAGAAAGATATTAAATAATATTTAAAAAAACATAACTTTAAGGTATAATATAGATACTGGTGGTGAATGATATGTCTTTATTAGAATCTGGAGAAAATTATTTAGAAACAATTTTGATGCTGTCAAAGAATCAAAAGGAAATCCATGCGATTGATGTTGTGAATCATTTGGGATTTTCTAAACCTTCTGTATCTATTATGCTTAAAAAATTAAGCAATGATGGTTATCTTATTGTCGATGAACATAGTCATATCTATTTAACTGAACAAGGAAAAGCTGTGGCTGAAAAGATTTTAAATAGGCATACTTCCTTAACAGAATTTTTTACAAAAATTGGGGTAGATCCTAAAACTGCTGAAGAGGATGCCTGCAAGATTGAGCATGATTTATCAGATGAAACATTCAATGCATTAATTAAACTGAATAATAAAATATAAAAAAGGACTTGTGAAGTCCTTTTTCTTTATAATTCAAATTCATCTGTTTTTAAATCAGAATACCATCTGCAGGTTTTGGCAGTAAACTTTAGTACACAATAATCTGGATCTGTTACTCCTTTTTTATAAAATAGAGTATCGCCAAAATGCCAAATCTCTTTTTTCGTTTTTTCATCGGTTAATACTTCCATTGTTCCAACAAGCATGACACCTTTATAGTGAATCTTTCCTCGTTTATAAAAGTAAATACTAGCTTGAGGATTTTTAAAAAATTGTTGAACACGCTTTGAGGATGTGTTTGTAGAAAAATAAAAGGTATTTCCTTCTATTTTTCTTGGAGCATTCATAGCTTTTATATTTGGATTACCATTCTCATCAATAGAGGCTATAAAAGCCACCTTTTGTTTCTTTATGAGTTTTAATAAATTTTTTTCCATAATTTCCACCTCTCAATATAATAAATCATTTGCTTCTTGATTCATTTAGAATTTCTTTTTTTTATTTCTCACTTGTAAACTCATTTGTTCCGATTGTAACTTGTTCTGTTGTATTTAAAATTTTATAGTACGGTAATACAAACCTTCCTCCTTTTTGTTTTCTCATCCTTAATTTGCCAGCAGTTAGATAGTATACTAATAAAAAAGAAGATTAAACTAAATAAATTACCTTATGCCATAATTTTATTATTCATTTTAATTTATATAATTATTGGTTATACTTCATAATTAATG
>JAIDMV010000021.1 GCA_029050385.1 Anaeroplasmataceae bacterium
GGTAGAAATTAAGTGCTTACGCACACCTACTGTCTTCGGTTCTTTACTTATAATTTAGCGATTGAATCAGGATCAATCTTAACGCCAGGGCCCATTGTAGATGCAACAGATACATTCTTCATATAAGCGCCCTTTACAGTGGAAGGACGAACTTTCATAAGTGCGTCATACACTGCCTTTAAATTTTCTTGAAGCTTTTCAGCACCAAAGGATACCTTACCGATAGGCATTTGAATATTACCAACCTTATCTGGACGATATTCAACCTTACCAGCTTTGATTTCCTTAACTGCTTGTGCAACGTTCATAGTTACTGTTCCAGTCTTAGGATTTGGCATTAAACCCTTAGGTCCTAAAACTCTACCTAAACGACCAAGCTCACCCATCATATCTGGTGTTGCAACGATAACATCAAAATCAAACCATCCTTGATTGATTTTAACGATCATATCTGAATCACCAACGAAATCAGCACCAGCCTCTTTTGCTTCAGCTTGTTTTGCACCACGGCAAACAACTAAAACCTTACGAGTCTTTCCAGTTCCATTAGGTAATACGATTGCACCACGAATGTTTTGTTCTGCTTTACGTGGATCAATGTTTAAACGGAAAGCAACATCCACAGATGCGTCGAACTTAGCAGTAGATGTCTTACAAGCTAATCCTAATGCTTCAGTAACAGAATAAGCCTTAGTACGATCTACAAGCTTTGCAGCTTCAACGTATTTTTTTCCTCTCTTCATATTATTCCTCCTAAAATGTGGTATAAGCGGGAATTCCTCCCACAAATTTAGGCTGTTATTAACAACCTTAAGAAATTAGTCTTCAACGACAATGCCCATATTTCTAGCAGTTCCAGCAATTATATTAGTAGCTGCTTCAATATCGTTTGCATTTAAGTCAGGCATCTTCATCTCGGCAATTTCTCTTGCCTTCTGTCTAGATATCTTTGCTACAGTATGCTTCTTTGAATTCTCAGAACCCTTACTAATTCCTGCAGCCTTCATTAATAAATCTGAAGCTGGTGGAGTCTTTACGATGAACGTAAAAGAACGGTCCTCATAAACAGAGATTACTACTGGTAGCGTATATCCCATTTTATCCTTTGTCTGGTCATTGAATTGAGAACAAAAGCCTGGAATATTTACACCTGCTTGTCCTAGTGCTGGACCTACTGGTGGAGCTGGATTAGCTTTGCCGGCTGGAATTTGTAACTTTACAACCTTTACAATTTTCTTTGCCATAATTGTTTCCTCCTTCTTTCAATGATGTGGTTCAACAGATTCATTCTATGAATCCTCCCACTCCATATATATGGATATCCATACACATGCTTTTAAATTATATCAAACTATAAAACAACTGTCAATTGTTTTTTAAAATATTTTGCCAAAATTCCATAATATTTTTCAATAAAATTTTATAGGAGTTAAATCAAAATAAACGGATGCTTTCACTCACTCTTTGATCAATTAATCCAAAGGAAGCTAGAGGTTTACTCATTGCTTTAAATAAGATAAATAGTAAAATACTTTGTGGTAAAAGATAAAGTATATTTTTAGGCAATGATGTTAAAGACATATAGGTAAGGTAGGCATTCCAATCTAAATGATAAATGATTTTCCACCATAAAGAACCCAATCCCACATTTACAAATAAATTAACAAAGGCTCTTGCAAGAAAACAATTTGCAAAAGTAATTCTTTTCTTATAAAAACAGATTCCATACATAAATCCAGCGAGCATTGCATCTAATGTATATC
>JAIDMV010000210.1 GCA_029050385.1 Anaeroplasmataceae bacterium
GCTTAAATAAAGAACTAGATATCGAATATATATTGGTAAATCCAACTGCAGGTGCACATTGTGGACCTGATACAGTAGGAGTTAGCTTTCATGCAAAGCACAGGTGATCATTATGCTTAAAATTGTTGAGGTTAAAACTAGAAAACAAAGGAAAGACTTTGTAAATTTTCCTTTAAAACTTTATAAAAATAATCCTTATTTTGTTCCCCCTCTTTATGCAGATGAAATGAGTTTGTTTAAAAAGATTCATCTTTATAGTGATCAATCTAAGTCTGTTTTTTTTAATGCTTATATAGACAAAAAAATGGTAGGAAGAATCTCAGGTATTTTACAATATGCAAGTAATGAAAAATGGAATCAAAAAAGAGTTCGTTTTACTCGCTTTGATTCTATTGATAATCAAGAGGTTGCGAATGCTTTGTTTCAGGCTGTAGAAGCTTTTGCAAAGGAGAATCAGATGTCAGAAATTGTTGGTCCACTTGGATATTCTGATTTAGAAAGAGAAGGACTATTAATTGAAGGCTTCGATGAACTTTCCACCTTTGAGGAACAATACAATTTTCCATATTATCAAAAGCTTATTGAAGCATATGGCTTTACAAAAGAGGTTGACTGGTTTGAACGGAAATTGTATTATCCGAAGGAAATTGATGAACGTATGGAAAAAATTAGTCTTCGTATGCTAGATAAATATGGTCTTCAATTAGCTAAAGTAAAAAATACCAAGGAGCTTTTAAAACGATATTCAGATAAACTTTTTGCTTTACTTGATTCCACGTATGCAGATTTATATCAAACAGTTCCTTGTACACCTAAAGTGAAGAAGAGCTTATTAAAGAGTTTTCGTTTAATTATTAATGTTAAATATGCTGGAGTAATAGTCGATCGCCAAGATAATGTTGTTGGCTTTGGAATATGCTTTCCATCTATTGCAAGAGCAATTCAAAAGTCAAAAGGTCATTTAACCCCTTTTGCTATTATGAGACTTTTACGTGCGATTCACAAGCCAAATATTATAGATTTGGCTTTGGTTGGAATTTCAAAGGAATATCAAAATAAGGGTATAAATGGGATAATTTTAGTTGAATTATTAAAAATGTTGTCTAATAAAAATGTAGAATATGCTGAAACCAACTTAAACTTAGAAGATAATGTTAATGTACAAAATCAATGGAAGAACTTTGATAATGTATTACATAAAAAAAGACGTTCTTTTATCAAAAAAATAGGATAAAATCTAGGAAATATTAATGTTTTTCTTTAGTTTTATGTTTGATTCGTGTATAATGTTTATGGTGAAGAAGTATGGAAAATGATAAAAACAATCCTTATGAAGAAATAGAAAAGGAACGAAAAAGTATTTATAATAAGTGTAGACTAGGGTATTTAATAGCTGGTCTTCTTGTGGTTATTGGAATTGCAACGTTCTTTATTATCCCTTTTCTTGTGATTATTTTTATTCTAATTGCTATTGTAATTATAGTAATCACATCATCTAAGGTAAATCAATTTAAGAAAAAATTTAAAGAAATTGTTGTAAAAAAAATGGTCAAAGAAGAACTGGGATCAGAAGCAGTATATAAAATCAATGGAGGTATTTCCATTAATGAAATTAACTCATTAAAGATTGCTCAAGCTCCAGATAGATCTTATACTGAAGATTATATTTCTTGTACCTATAATGGCGTCTTTTATGAGATGTGTGATTGCAGATTAGAACAAAAAGTAGAGACTCATGATTCTAATGGACATACACAAGTCACATATCAAGCATATTTTAAAGGTAGAGTCATAAAAATTGATTTCAAAAGAGATTTGAAGATGGAATTGAAGGTGGTAAATAATCCTGCACGAGGCTTTCAATATCGTCCACTTGTTCCTTTTCAAACTGAAGTTATAGAATTTAATAAGAAGTTTAAATGCTATGCTAGTTCTGAAGAAGATGGCTTTTATATTTTAACTCCTATGTTGATTCAAAAAATGCTAGAGCTAGAAAAAATGTATAAGGGCGGTTTATATTATGTTATTATGAAAGGAAATCTATATGTTTTTATTAACAATAGTGGTGATTCTTTGGAAATCAGTTTATCCAAACCCTTAGAGGAAAAGCAGCTTGAGCGTATTAAATCAGATATTCTAATTGGAGCTTCTATTATCAATGAATTCCGTATGGATTCAGATAAATATAATGTTGATCGCTAAAAGGATGAAAAAAATCATCCTTTTTTTATTTTTTTTTTAAGAAATGTATCACTTTTGGTAATTATTTATATGAGGTGAAAAAATGATATGTTTTAATTGTAAGAAAAAATTTTATGTTAAAAGGAATTTTTTAAGTCTCTTTGAAACAAAAAAGTATTATATCTGTAATGCTTGTAAATCTTCTTATCCAATTCATTTGGAATATGAAGAGATACCTTTAGAAAGCTATGGACTCTATATCGTATCTGTTTTTAAGAATATTTACAAATTAAACTTAGATGCCTATCAAAAAGAAATATCTAGAATATTAGAATATTTAACCCTAAAATTTAAGGAGTATTTTTTAGTTTATCTAGATTCTTTTAAAGAAAATGATGTCAATATTGAACTGTTGAATTTTCTTGCAGATACGCAAAAAAAATCGATTTTATTGGTTTGTTGTGAACTGAAAAAATAGTCGTTTTTTTTGGTACTATTTTTATTGAAAATTATACTTCAAAAGATGTATGATTATAGTAAACTTAAGGGAGGTAAGGAATTATGCTAGTAGGCAAGGTTAAGTGGTTTAATAATGAAAAGGGCTATGGCTTTATTATTAAAGAAAACTATGATGACATTTTTGTTCATTACAGTAGTATCTTAGATGATGGCTTTAAAACTTTGAATGAGGGCCAGTTGGTTGAGTTTGACCTAGTTGTTGGTGAAAAAGGATTACAAGCTCAAAATGTGTATAAGTTATAATCTATTGAAAACGCTTTTAACTTATGCTATAATATAAGTAGGAAAAGGAGTGATATTTTATGAAGGTAGAAATTGTTGGAAAGAATGGGTTTACACCATCAGATGCAAATAAGGATTATGCATTAAAAAAACTTACAAAGCTAGAAGGTCTTTTACCAGATTATGAAAATCTAGCTGCACGTGTGGTTTGCAAGGTGTATAAAGCATTCCATAAGGTTGAGATAACAATTCCAGCCAAAAATATCATACTTCGTGCAGAAGTAGAAGAAGTGGATATCTATGCCGCTATTGATGGAGCTATTGATAAGCTCGTAAGACAGGTAAGACATTACAATGATCGTATGAAGGACAAGTTGGGTAAAAAAGGAATTCGAAATGTAGATGTTCAACCTGAGGAAGAAAGAATTGTTCGTGATAAGAATGTTGATCTAGAGCCTATGACTCGTGAAGAAGCAATTGATCAGATGGAGTTGTTAGGACATGATTTCTTTATTTATTTGGATAAGGAAACTCGTAAGACCAATGTTATTTATCTACGTAATGATGGCAATTATGCTGTGATAGAAACTACAGCTAAATAGATTGTTCTAATTCTTATTAAAAATTTTGCAATACTTTAGTTATGAGGCTCAGGATTTCTTGAGCCTCTTTCCTTTCAAAAAAATTAAGAAAAAAGAATTGTATTGTTGGTTAAAACTTGAAAAATGTTTGTGTTTATAGTATTATAGAATGTGTTATTTTGTTAGGAAGGAAGAGTATTATACTCTTGTGTGAACGATAATGGGATTAAAAAAGTTATTTGATTCAGGTCATAAGGAAATGAAACGTTGTGCGAAAATCGCACTTAAGGTAGAAGCTTTAGAGCCTACTATTTCAAAATTGACCGATGACGAACTAAAAAATAAAACTGTGGAATTGAAAGAACAACTAAAAAACGGTAAGACTCTAGATGATATTTTAGTAGAAGCTTATGCAGTAGCTAGAGAAGCTGCTTATCGTGTAACAGGGATGAAACCATTCCATGTTCAGTTGATAGGTGCAATTGCCATTCATGGTGGAAATATTGCAGAAATGAAAACTGGTGAAGGTAAAACTTTAACTGCTGTTATGCCTGCATATTTAAATGCACTTAGTGGACAAGGAGTTCATATTGTTACAGTCAATGAGTACTTGGCAAGACGTGAGACAGAAGGAGAAATCGGAGATATTTATCGTTTCTTAGGCTTGAGCGTTGGACTAAATGTGCGCGAGCTTTCTTCAGAAGAAAAAAGAGAGGCGTATTCTTGTGATATCCTGTACTCTACAAATAGTGAGTTAGGCTTTGACTATTTAAGAGATAATATGGTTCGTAATGAAAACCAAATCACTCAAGTTAAAGGATTAAATTATGCTATCATCGATGAGGTTGACTCTATCTTAGTTGATGAGGCAAGAACACCATTGATTATTTCAGGTGCTCCAAAGAACAACTCTTCTTTATATTTGCGCGCAGATACTTTTGCAAAACGTCTTAGTGAAGAGGATTATGAAATTGATATTGAGTCTCGTCATGTTCAGTTAACACCATCAGGTATGGCAAAGGCTGAACAGGTATTTAATGTAAGTAACATTTATGACTTACAATATGTTGAACTTGTTCATGCCATCAACAATGCGATGAAGGCGAACTATATCTTTGCAAATGGAAAGGAATATGTAGTTCAAGATGGAGAGGTTCTAATTGTTGATTCCTTTACTGGACGTATTTTAAAGGGAAGACAATATTCTGAGGGTTTGCATCAAGCAATTGAAGCTAAGGAAAATGTTGAAATTAAAAAGGAAACTCAAACAGTTGCTACAATTACATATCAAAATTTCTTTAGAATGTATAAGAAGCTATCTGGTATGACAGGTACAGCTAAAACAGAGGAAGAGGAATTTAGAAATATCTATAATATGTATGTTGTAGAGGTTCCTACGAATTTACCTGTAGTGAGAAAGGATATGCCTGATTTAATCTTTGCTACACAGAAAGCAAAATTTAATGCTTTAGTCGCAGAGGTAAAAAGATTATATGAAATTGGTCAGCCAGTATTAGTTGGTACTGCCAACGTTGAAACATCAGAGTTAGTTTCTGGAATGCTTAAGAAAATGGGAATTCCTCATGAAATCTTAAATGCTAAGAATCATGAGCGTGAAGCTGAAATTGTTGCCAAGGCTGGTCAACTGAAGAGCGTAACAATTTCTACTAATATGGCTGGTCGTGGTACCGATATTAAACTTGGCGAAGGAGTTAAAGAACTTGGCGGTTTAGTTGTACTAGGTACAGAACGTCATGAATCTCGTCGTATTGATAATCAGTTAAGAGGTCGTTCTGGTCGTCAGGGAGATCCTGGATTCTCTCAATTCTACATTTCAGCTGAAGATGATTTGATGCAACGCTTTGGTGGAGACACCTTCAAAAATAGACTTGCAATGATTATTAATTTGATGAATAAGGATGGAGATCCAGATGCCCCTATTACCTTTAAGATGGTATCTCGAGCAGTTACTTCAGCACAAACTAGAGTCGAGGGAAATAACTTTGATTCTCGTAAGAATGTCTTGAAATATGATGATGTTATTCGTCGTCAAAGAGAAATCTTCTATGAACAAAGAATGCAGGTTGTAAAGGTTCAAAATCTAGAAGAGCTTGTAAAGAATATGATTAGAAGAGCTATTGAGAATGTAAGCTATTCTCATATGCGTCAAATTAGTTCTAAGAGATTTGAGATTGATGATGATGCGATTGCACAAAGCTTCAATGGTCCTATCCTTCCACCAAATTCTATTGATGTCAATGTTTTAAAAACATTAGACGATGAACAAATCATCGATTATATTTGTGAAAGAGCTTATAGCTATATGGAAGCAAATAAGAACGTGGCTAAGGAAGCAAGAGAAAAGTATCATCTTGATTTACCTGAAAACCTATTTGAGATTTACCTAAAGGATGTTTCCTTAAGAGTTTTAGATCAATATTGGATGAAGCATATTGATGATATGCAGGGCTTACGTCAAGGTGTTGTATTACAATCCTATGCCCAAACAAACCCTCTTGAAGTTTATCAACAAGAAGGTTATGCTCGTTTCCAGAAATTAAATGAAAACATCAATTTAGAGATTTTAAAATATATTACTCATACTAAGATTCAAATTCAATTACCTAAAGAGGAAGAAGACCCTATGAAGGGACTAACTACAAATGAGGTAAAAGATGAGTCAGTTAAGAAAAAACCTGATCAAAAGAAAGTCCACGTTGGTCCTAACGACCCATGTCCTTGTGGAAGCGGTAAGAAATATAAATTCTGTCATGGCTTAAGATAGCCTATTTAAGATGCTTTATAACATTAAATTGTTTATAAGCATCTTTTCTTTTTGATATGCTTGAAGAATAAAGTTGTCGAGAAAACACATAATATGTTTGAATTCTATAATTTATATAAGAAATTGTAAACTGTTGTTGTTTTCAAATTCATTTTTTCACAAAAACTTAAGTTTTATGATAAGGCTTTCATTGACAAATTATGGAAATCAATTTATAATAGAAATATGAACATTTCATTTGTTAAATATGGAAAAAGAAAGAGGTATTGTAAAAATGAAAAAGTTTGATGTTTTAAGTAAAATTTCTGAAGTTGGAGTAGTAGCTGTTGTTAGAGCAGAAAGCACTGAACAAGGCTTAAAAATCTCTGAGGCATGTATTAAAGGTGGAGTAAATGCTATCGAGGTTACTTACACAGTACCAGGAGCTGGTGACATTATTGCTAACCTTTCTAAGGCTTATGCGAAGGATCCAAATGTACTTATTGGTGCAGGTACAGTTTTAGATAGCGAAACTGCAAGAGCAGCTATCTTAAATGGAGCTAAGTTCATTGTTTCACCTTGTTTTGATGAAGAGGTTGCAAAGCTTTGCAATAGATATCAAGTACCTTATGTACCAGGAACTCAAACAGTTAGAGAAGTTAAAATGGCTTTAGATGCTGGTTGTGATGTAATTAAATTATTCCCTGGTGATATTTTAGGACCTAGATTTGTTAAGGATGTTAAGGGACCACTTCCTTATGCTAACCTAATGCCTTCTGGTGGTGTTGATGTTGACAATATCGCTGACTGGATTAAGGCTGGTGTAGTTGCTGTATCAGCAGGTTCATCTATGACTGCAGGTGCTAAGAAGGGCGACTTTGATGCTGTAACTGCTATGGCAGCTCGTTTTGTTGAAGAAGTTAAAAAAGCAAGAGCAGCTAAGTAATCCAATTTGAGGATTTCATATATGGAAAAAATATTAACGTTTGGAGAAATCATGCTAAGGCTTTCTACGCCAGATTATTCCACGATTAACCAAACTCATTCCTTTATGGTAAATTATGGTGGAGGAGAAGCAAACGTTGCCGTAGCGTTGTCTCATATGGGACACAACACAGCATTTATTTCTAAGCTTCCACCAAATCAGTTGGGTGATGGTGCGATTACTCACCTCCTTTCTCATGGAGTTAATACAAAATATGTAGTTCGTGGTTCATCTACAATTGGTATTTATTTCCTAGAGACAGGCTTTGGAGGACGACCTTCAAAGGTTATCTATAACCGTAAGCACTCTGCAATTACCCGTATACAGGAAGAAGAGTTTAATTGGGAAGAAATCTTTAAGGATGCTACATGGTTTCATTTAAGTGGTATTACACTTGCTTTAGGAGAAAGAGTTAGAAAGGTAGCTTTAAGAGCTTGTAAGGAAGCAAAGAAATACGGTGTTCATGTAAGCTTCGATTTCAACTATCGTTCTAAGCTTTGGACTGTTGAGGAAGCAAGACCTGTTTATAAGGAATTTATGAACTATGTAGATATTGTATTTGCAAGTTTTTATGATGCAAATACAATCTTAGAAATTCCACTAGATGATGATTTTACAGGTACAACTTTATCAGAAAAGAGAAGAAATGTATTCCCTAAGATGATAAGAAAGTATCAATTGAAATATATCTTTGGTACAGATCGTGTTGTATATTCTGCAACAGAGAATTCTTTAGCTGGATATTATTTTAAATTAGATGGAGAAAAATTAAGTTGGGAATTAACTGAACCAATCCGTTTTAATATTTTCGATCGTATTGGTGGTGGTGACGCTTTTGCATCAGGTGTAATTCATGGCTTACTTAAAAATTTTAAAGACCCTGCATATGCGGTTCGTTATGGTCTAAATGCTTCTGTATTAAAACATACAATTTATGGTGATGCTTTATTATTATCCTGTGAGGATATTGAAACATTTATGGCTGCAAATGGCACTGCAGAGGTTGTAAGGTAGGTAATAATATGATAGTAGCAAAATTAAGAGATATCAAACGCTATAAGGGTATCAGCAAAAATATTGATACAGCTATAGATTTTGTTTTAAACAATGATTTGATGGCTCTTCCAAAGGGAAAGACTGAAATTGATGGTAAGAACGTTTATGTAAATCGTGATACCTATGTTGCAAGACCTTTAGAGGAATGCTATTTTGAAAATCATGAGCACTATTTGGATTTACAAATTGTGCTTAAGGGCAAGGAATTATTCGGTTATACGGATATTACTAACCCATCACTTCAGGTAACTACACCTTATAATACAGATAAGGATGTTACAAAATATAGTGCTTCAGATGCAGTTTATTTCACACTTGAGGAAAGCTTTGCGTTAGTGTTTAGAGAAGACATACATTTAGCAAAGGGCAAGGTCGATGAAGAAATTGTTGAAAAAGCAGTAATAAAAATTAAAGTAGATTAAGAAAAAGGAGAAAAAAGTTTTATGGCAAAAGTAGTAACAATGGGCGAAATTATGTTGAGATTATCTCCAGCTGGAAATACTCGTTTCGTTCAAGCAGATTCATTTGATGTAATTTATGGTGGAGGAGAAGCAAACGTTGCAGTATCTTGTGCAAACTATGGACATGATGCATATTTCGTTTCTAAACTTCCTGAACATGAGATTGGACAAGCAGCAGTAAATGCATTAAGAAGATATGGTGTAAATACTAAGTTCATCGCTCGTGGTGGTGACCGTGTAGGTATTTACTATGCAGAAACAGGAGCTTCTATGCGTCCTTCTAAGGTTATTTATGACCGTGCAAATTCTAGTATAGCTGAGGCTAAACCTGAGGATTTTGATTTTGATGCAATTATGGAACTGTCTCGTATACCCATCTGACGCTGCCGACGAGATTACGCGTGTAGAT
>JAIDMV010000211.1 GCA_029050385.1 Anaeroplasmataceae bacterium
ATAATTTATACTTTGTTTTCTAATAAAATTAAAGGATTCCTTTGTTTGTATAGAAAATTCTTGTACCTTTTCTAAATAATTTGGATTTTCTTTTTGTAGTAAAGGAAGGATATGATGCCTTATTCGATTTCTTAAATAATCATCAGATGTATTAGAAGTATCTTCAAAAAATGATAAGCCATTTTCTTTAGCATAGGAATAAATCTCATCCTTTGTCACACAAAGAAAAGGGCGTATTAGAGAGTAATCCTTTTCTTGTTGTATGATAGAAATTCCAGCATAACCATATAGATTAGAGCCAGTAATTAAACGCATTAAAATAGTTTCAGCTTGATCATTTAAGTGATGTGCTGTAGCAATTAAATTGGTATGATATTTTTTTGCTAGTTGTCTGAAAAAAGAATAGCGTGCATCATGTGCATTGTTTTGAAAATTATCTTTACCACTATCATAATAATTTAGCAACTCAAAAGGGATATTTAGTTTTTTAGCAAGCTGTTCCATTGCAGATTGTTCAATAATAGATTGTTCTCGCTTGTGATGGTTCACATGCGCTAAAACAAGTGGATAATGTAAACTATGCAAAATATGTAGCAAGCAAACAGAATCCACTCCTCCAGAAACTGCACATATAATTGGAGCTGCTGTTTGTATTAAATTTTGTTCTTTAATAAATTTTTGAACTTTAGTTTGCATGTTTTCACCACCTCAAATATTTTCATTATTATATCACATTTGTGGATATATTTTAAGGTGTTTATTCGATTTCCTTTAATCTTTTATTTAAATACTCAGGTAATTCCTCTAAGAATTTGTATTTAGAAATTCCTACAGGAATAGAAGAACCTTTTAATGTAGTTTGTGCAACAAATCGATTGGCATCTTTGCATAAAAGTAAACCTATCGTAGAATTGTCCTCATCTGTCTTTTCTAATATATCTATCGCATTCACATAAAAGACAAGTTGCCCATAATCCTTAGGTTGAAATTTACCAGTTTTTACTTCGATAACAATATAGGCATGTATCTTGGTATGGTAAAGAAGTAAATCAATCTTATAGATTTCGTTATCATCTACTTTAATTTCAAATTCTTTTCCTACTAAGCTAAAACCGTTTCCTAATTCTTTTAGGACATCAAGAATATGATCAAGCATTTTATTTTTTAAATCCTTTTCATTTTTAATATGATTAGGATCAATGAAATCAAAGACATAAGTATCTTTAAATAATTCCTTGGTCAAATTAGAGTCTTTGCTATCTATGAGATTAGAAGAGGTAGTAGGTTCAACAAGACTTCTTTCATAGGCTTTAAGCTTAAACTGGTTTAATACCATACTTCTAGACCATCCATTTTTATAGGTTTCATTGATATACCATAACATCTCTTCATGAGAGTTTGATTTCTTCATAATTTCTAAAAGTGTTCCCCATGGAATTTG
>JAIDMV010000212.1 GCA_029050385.1 Anaeroplasmataceae bacterium
GATTAAGAAAGTTAAGTTATCTCCAAAAAATAAAACTGCAAATATAGGAAGAGCTATAATACTTGTTTGTCTTATTGGGAGTAATAAAGAAACATCTAGATTTGGATAAAAAAATAAAGTCAAGACTAATATTGAATAACCAAGAATAATAAATAAAGTAGATATTTCCATAATATCCTTTGGTTGATAATACGATAATGCTATTAAAATTATCGCAATAAATCCTAACATAATGTAATAATTACCTGTAGGAATAAATATTTTAGCTAATAAATATACGCAAAATGCTATACCAAAAATATTCTCTAGCAAAATTATAGCACTATAAAAATATTTGAAATTAGATTTTTCAAAGGCTTCTTCATAGTTATGTAACATAAGTTTTTTGGGAAGAAACATGAATGCCAAGAGCATCACTATTGCCAATATGGCAGTATAATAAATTCCCATACTACCATAGTTGTTATAGAAATAGGGGAACATTAGTATTCTCAGCCAAAGATAATTATAGACACTTACAAATAAAAAAAAGCTTATTCTCGACAGCTTGGTCATATGCATCACCAACTATAGTATGTCTAAAATAAGCTCAATTTATTTAATTAAAATGTCTTTTTAATACTCTTTTTGAAACAATCATCTCTATTTGCTCTGATAAAACTGTCACTTCTATACGACTGAGCTTAGGTAAGCTTTCCCCATCGGTATTATAGGGGATTGCATTTTTAGAGGTAATAATCATATTACTTGTTTCAAAATGCTCTATATTATGCTTATAACGCTCCCCTAGCAGCATAAATAATGCAAAATCAATTGTGTTGATAAAACGATTTGTTTTTCGAATCAATGTAACATAAAGCTTTCCTTCATTCAGATAAATTCTTTTCTTACGATGAAGCTTAAAGGAAGCTAAATATCTAGAGTTTGTGGCAAGAAATAAAAAGAATTTACCTGAAATAGTTTTTCCATTGGTTTGAATGTCAATGTGAATCGTTCTATCTTTACTGAATGACTTTACTGTTTCAAAATAATAAGCAAACTTACCAAATCTCTTTTTCACTTTATAGTTTGCAGCATAACTAACATCCGTTAAATTCCCTGCAGCAAGTCCATAAATAAAGTATTGGCCATTAATTTGATTCACATCTAAGAATGTCTTATTCTCATTTAAGATAATCTTCATTGTCTTACGTAGACTTCTTTTTAGTCCCAAAGTCTTTCCTGTATCATTGCAGGTTCCAGTTGGAACATAGGCAAGGGTAGGACGATTTTTAATCATCATAAGACCATTTACCACTTCATTAATGGAACCATCGCCACCAGCAGCAACTACCAAATCATAATTACCTGCATTTTGTAGAACATAATCTCGAATGGAATTAGGTCCAGTAGAGGCAAAAGTTTCTACAATTTCATATTTACTTTTTAGTTTTTGGCAAATGTAATCAATATTTTTTACAATCTTACTTTTGCCAGAATATATGTTGTAAACAACTAAAGCCTGCATAGTAATCACCTATTTTGTTTCTTGATTGATAAACGCATCTACTTTTCTAATTTTTTGTTTTGTACCAACAAGTACCATTATATCAGATGGGACCAAATAGTCTGTACCACGAGGAATATAAAATTTATCCTCATGAATAATACCAACGATATTAACATCAAACTTATTACGCAAATTTAAATCAATTAAAGTCTGGGAAGGAAACTTTGGTCCTACCTGAATTTGTACAATCGCATAATCTCTATCAATGGCATAATAATCTAAGATTGCATCACTAGCAATTTGGTTTGCTAGAGATGTTGCGGAAGCCTCTTCAGGTATGATAACTTCTGTTGCACCTAAACGTTCATAGATTTCACGATACCCTTCAGAATCACTTCTTACAGTTATATTCTTTACACCTAAAGCCTTTAAATTCATTGTAGTTAAAATAGAGGCTTCCAAGTTGTTACCAATCGCAACAACAGCATGATCAATAGAGGCAACCCCCAATTCCTTTAATGTTGAGATTTTAGTAGAATCTGCTATAACACAATGCTCTATATCCCTAGCAATATCAGTAACACAATCCTCTGAAATATCCATAGCTAAAATATCACAATTCAAATTTGCTAAAGATCTAGCAACAAAGGACCCAAAACGGCCTAATCCTATAACAATAAAACTCTTTTTCATCCTACAATCATCCTCTCTTCTACATATTGTATCTTCTCTTTAGACTCTGTCATCCAGTTATGGTTTACAACTCCAATAATTGTAAGTGGACCAAGTCTACCAAAGAACATCATAAAGCATAATACAACCTTACTAAAAGTATTCAATGAACCTGTGATTCCCATAGTTAAACCCGTTGTTGAAAATCCTGATACAACTTCAAATAATATTTTTTCCAATCCTAAGCCAGGTTGACTAAATCCAATCAGCAAAGTTCCAAGCATTACCATCATTACGGCAATTCCAAATAATACGAAAGCCTTGAATATAGATCCATCTGAAATTTTTCTATGGAAAATTCTTGGTTTCTTCCCTTGTGCATAATAGAATAAAGTTAAAAATATAACAAATATTGTAGTTGTCTTAATACCTCCACCTGTTGAACAAGAGGAAGCTCCAATAAACATTAACACAATACACACAACATAAGCACTAGGCGGTATTTGATTCAAAGGTATAACTGTAAAACCAGCCGTTCTACAGGTCACTGAAGTAAATAATGCCTGAAGCCAAGTGATTTGATCAAACATAGAAAACTTCAAGATAAGCATTCCCACTATAGTTAAAATGACGGTCATAAGTAAAACTATTTTACTATGAATAGATAATTTTTTCAAACTATGCTTAGTAACTATCTCCTCTATTACAATAAATCCTAATCCACCACAGATAATTAAAAAGATTGTTGAAATGTTTAAAAGAATATTATCCTTAAATGGAATCAAACTTTGTTCTCCAAAAACATCAAAACCTGCATTATTAAAAGAGGCAACGGAATGGAAAATGGAAGCTCCAAAGGTTTTCCAAAAATCATAATTATAGTAAGACATTAATGCAAAGTAATTTAAGATAACCCCAATTATCTGAATTATAAAAGAAATCAATATAATTCTTTTGACAAGCTGGACAATTCCTGCAATTGAATTTTGGTTTAAGGCCTCTCTTAAAAGGTATCTATTGCTGATACCGATTTTGCCACCCAAAATGGCAAAAAAACAAACAGCAATCGTCAAAAAGGAAAGTCCTCCAACCTCCATAAGGATGGCCATTATAATTTTACCAAACAAGCTAAACTTTGTTGCTGGAGAAACAACCGATAATCCAGTCACACAAACACTTGAGGTAGACATAAATAAAGCATCTATAAAACTCAAGCGAGCACCATCACGTACTGCCCATGGAAGCATAAAGCATATTGTACCAAGTAAAATTACCGATAAAAATGTTAAAATAATAAATACATATGGATGTACTTTGATTTTTCTTTTCTTTATCATATAATCCCTCACTTGACTAATTATACTATATTTTGGTAATTTTAACAATAAAAACAACTATATAAAAGAAAAAAGCCGACTTTTTCGGCTTTATAATTCTTCTGGTAAAGCTTTAGATATAGCTATTGCTAAAGCTCCATCACCAATATGGCAGGATACAGATAAGGATAATGGATTGCAAAGAACATCAGTAACTCCAAATTCTTTTTTGATGATTTCTACAAATGCTTCTGCATTAGTTCTATCCGTTCCACTATAAGCTACACAAAAGTGAACATTATCAGTGCGTCCATCAACATCCTTTAAAAATCCTTCTATACTAGCTCTTGCTGAATCAATCATAATTCGCTTAGCATTTTCTAAAGTACGATTCATCATACGATGTTTATCTAATTTCTCGCCAAAAATTCTTAAAACTGGCTTGATTTTTAATAAATTACCGACTGCAGCTGCGGCTGGTGTGATTCTTCCACCTTTACGCAAATACTTTAATGTGTCTACCATAATATAAATATCTGAGTGCATCTTAACTTTCATTAAAATATCATGAATCTCTTGTCCACTATATCCCTTATTTGCAAGTTCTATGGCATCCATTACAGACCATCTTTGTGTAACAGAGATTCTCTGATTGTCTACTACAAAAACACGACCTTTATATTCTGCCTCGGCCACACGTAAAGCACTAGCACAAGATTCAGATAAACCACTGGACATTGGTATATAAACAACCTGATCGTTCTCTTTTAAAAGCTCATCCCAAATAGACATGACAAAACCAATGGATGGCTGAGATGTTGAAACCTGTACATCTCCTAATAATTTTTCATAAAATCCTTCTTGGGTTAAATTAATATCTTCAAAGTACTCTTCACCTTCAATAGTAAAAGGCATAGGCACAATTTTTATTCCAAGTTCCTTTGCTTCTTTTTGTGTTATACCACTATTACTATCCGAAACGATTGCTACTTTCATTTTCAATCCCTCACATTATAGTTTGTTTTCGGTTTAAAAATTTAAACCTTTCCTACAATTTATATCAAATTATTACATAAATGTCAACGATGTTTTACTTTTTTAGAAGAAAATGTTTACAAAATGAACTTAGTTCTTTTTAATTGGTAATCCTTGGCAGGTCGTAAGGATAATATCTTGTAACACTTCTGGATGCTCTAAATCTGCAATGTAAGCCATAGGTTTTGCACCACTATAAGGGATTTCTTCTCCTAACTGAAACTTTTGATTCGTAGAAGTCTTCTTAATTAGAAGCCTATCATCATAAATTCCACCAAATAAAAGACCATTATAATATAACAAATATTCACCCATCATGGGCCGGCAGGTGATATCTTTTAATCCACTCATTTGTTCTAAAACAAAATCTCTAAACTCTTTTGAGGTTGCCATATAGAATTCTACTCCAAATACTTTGTAAGATTGTCAACAGTCGTATGATAACAAACTGTTAGCTTCTCAAACCATTCTGGTATAACTTCATAATCCTGCGCTCTATATCTTTCCACTATTTTAGAAGATAACTCAAATAATTCCTTAAAATCAAAATTCCCGCTTAATCCCTTTAAAGTATGGGCTGCACGGAAGGTTGTCTCCCAATCTTTATTTTCTACTGCTTGCGTTAATTCTAAAAAGGTTTTATCATCTAAAAATTTCCTTAAAAACTTTGCAAGCATTGCTTCATTATTTCCAAAGCGATGCATAACTTCCGTTGGATCAACATGAATACTGTTATAAAATTCTTGTAAATTCATACCTTTTACTCCTTTGCAATATTTTTATAGACATAGCCAATGGCACCTGTTTTTGCTAAATTCAAATTATTTTTCGCAAGTAAAACCAAATCTTCTATTCTACCTAAGGTTTGGCAGGCTCCTATGTATACCTTACATACTTTTGAAACATCTTCATATATATCTTCCGTAATCAACTTAAAATGCTTCTCTTGTATCTTTTCCAAAATAATCAAGAATTCATTTTCTGCATATCGAATCATTATATCAGTTGAACGAATATGTGATTTTAAAATTGAAACCACTTTTTCTAAATCTTTCTCCTTCACATGAACTTCAATATTGGCTATAGAATATAGACCCGCAGAATCTTTTAATTGATCCTCATAAAAGACTTTATTATATACATTTAATGCAAGATCCTTATATTTCTTTTCCCCATGACTATCAATTTCAGAAATCATTTTTGTTTTAGTAAAATGATTATCAATTATTGTATCATCTCTTAAAGGTATAATGACCTCTAAAACATAAGGAACAATACCACATTCTAAATAGTTAGCATTGATATAATATAAATTGTTCCCACGATAAGCTATTTCACTTGCCTTACCTCTTGTCATTAAAGCACGACCATATGCACTTATTCTTCCTGCATTAATATAGGTATCATCCTTTGTAAAATCAATTAGATTGCCATCTTCATCAATATGATAACACTTTGCAGTTTCAACATTATATATTCTCGTTCTATCATAAACACTATGCAAGTTTTTCAAAAATTCTTTCAACTCTTCAGGAGTGCGTAAAGTAACAAAGGATCCATTCTCCATATCTGTATCATCAATGCTTGTCATATTGGATGAATTCTCGGTTAAAGATTCATCATAATAACGAACACAATGCTTGCCATCTTTTTTAGCTTTATATAGTGCTCGATCAGCACAATTGAATAAATGATCATATTCTTTTCCACATTCTTTAGTGCTTGCCACACCAATACTAACAGAAAGGTGTAAATCATTAAATGGTTCTACTAAAGAATTAAAAATACGTTGTATAGTAGCATCCTGTGTTTTATGTTCCTCAAAGAATACTAAGAACTCATCTCCACCAATACGTGCTATAATATCACTTCTTCTTAAAGTACTTTTTAGTTTAGAAGAAATATGTTGTAAAGCTCGATTTCCAAAATTATGACCATAAGTATCATTAATGGTTTTTAAGTAATCTAAATCCAAGATGAGTAAGACATAATCTTTATTCTCATATAAGCATTCTGTAATTTTCTCTTTTGCAGTACCCGCATTATATAATAAAGTTAGAGAATCATGTGTTGCCTTATGCTGTAAATCTCTTAATACTTTATGTTCCGTGTTGATATCAATGATTTTACCGATAATTCCCGTACGTACTGCAGGTTCACCCTTAAATAAAGAACGCCCTGATATACGAACCCAGCGAGATTCTCCACCGAACTGCATTGGAGTTTCCATACTAAAGGCATAATTCTTTGGAGTGGTTTTTTCAACCAAGTCTACAAATTGATTCAACGTTTCTTCTCCAAAAACCTTAACAATCTTTTCATTCTGCAAAGGGTTCATAATGAGTTCATCTAAACCAAGTTTCCTTTTACCAAAATCATAAATCATTAAAAGAGAAGTTTCCATAACATATTCAAATTGAATTTCCTGAGAAAGCTCTGCAAAAAAACGTGTTTTCGTACGCTCGTTTTCCAATAAAGTTAAGGTTCTTGCAGAGGTGGATAATTCATCATCCTGTAATATTTCATCTGTTATATGATTCATTTTTTCATAAGTATCTCGACTAAATGAGTTTATTTTTAATTCCTTAGCCAAAGTTTCTTCAACTTCTAATAAACACTCAATAAGTAGAGGATTAAATGCACCACATTCTCCATTCACTATCATTTGTATTGCAGTATCATGTGGAAAAGCTGCTTTATAAACTCTAGGGCTTGTTAAAGCATCATACACATCAGCTAAAGCCACAATCTGTGCAGAAATAGGAATTTCATCTCCCTTTAATCCATCAGGATATCCTTTTCCGTCATAACGTTCATGATGCCAGCGACAAATTTGTCTTGCATACTGAACCAACTTTTCATCTTGAAGAAAATCTAAGTCATCTAGCATTGCAGCACCATACTCTGAATGCTTTTTCATGATTTCATATTCTTCTTTTGTAAATCTTCCAGGTTTATTTAATATTTCATCTGGTATACCAATTTTACCAATATCATGTAAAGCAGATGCTGTACTGATTAATGAAATGTCAGTTTGATTTAATCCATATTGATTTGTTTTAATCACGAGATTTTTCAAAAGAATTTCTGAAATGGTTCTGATATGTAGAACATGCATTCCACTTTCTCCATTTCTAAACTCAACAATATGACTTAAAATAGTAATCATAAGATTACTCATTTTTTCTCGTTTGTAAATTTGATCTGTCACCATTCCTACAAGCATCTTTTGTTTGCTTGCAAGCATAAGTGTATTCATTACACGACGTCTAACAATCCAAACATCGAAAGGTCTATTGATAAAATCTGTTACACCAAGCTCATAAGCGCGTTCCATACAAGAAGGTGAGGTTTCTGAGGAAATAACAATGACGGGAATATCTTTAATCCACCCATTACGATTCATATAGGCTAAAACCTCAAAACCATCCATATTTGGCATAACAATATCTAAAAGGACTAAATCAATTTTAACTCCATCATTTTGTAAATACGCAAGGGCCTGAGTTCCATCTTCTGCTTCGATAATTTTATATTCATTACCAAGCATATCAGCTAATAAGGAACGATTCATTTCAGAATCATCTGCAATAAGTATAGTATGTTCTAATTTATTTTCGCTTTTACTCATAAGTATTCAATCCTTTCGTACTTGTTTGCCAAAAATCTTAAAAATGTTTTTTGATTCATATGAATGTCATATAATGATATTTTATCATTATTATTATCAACAAGTCAATTTTTTCTACAAAATAACTAACAAAAATCTACAAACCAAAAGAAAATGGTTATAAGGATAACCCTATAACCACTATACTTTGATTTTTACCTTTGTTCCATCTGTTGTTTTCACATCAACCAAATTAAAATGACCATTTTTTTTGATGTACAGCTTTAATCCCTTTAAAATAGATGGCAAAAGGTTTACAATTTCATCATACTCAACATAATCAGCACAGCTCACTATTTTTTTCCAAACCCATTTCCAACGAAGTATTGAAGTGGGCACCCAAAAGAATAGTTTAAAACGTGGTCTTGAAATAGATACTTTCATATTATTCTACAGTGACTCTAATCTTATCTCCATCCGCTGAATCCACAGATATGAGTTCTCCTATTACACCTTGTTCAACTAAAGCAAAGATCTTTTCAAAATCAATTTGACTTAGAATGTCTTTTCCATTGATGCTTGGCATAGCTACTCCACTCTCTAGACATATTTTTATGATAGAAACTGGAAGCTTAACTCTAACTCTGTCTCCTTCTGCAGAATCTACATTAATTTTAAATAACATATCATCAATGTTTTTTCTTTGGTCCTTAGGTATAATTTCCGTTTTTGTCACTTCTCTACCCAACAATTCATCTAAGCTGATATGAAATAAATCTGCTAAAGTAGGCAGAATGGATATATCTGGTGCTGATAAATCATTTTCCCACTTTGACACCGCTTGTGCACTTACATTGACTTTTTGTGCTACTTCCTCTTGAGTTAAATTGTATCTTTTTCTTAATCTTTGAAATCTCGTACCAAATGTTTCTTGCATACTCGTTTCCTCCTTCTTTGCTTTAATTCTAATTCTATTTTATCATATTTAAAAGCGACTAAAGGTTGTTTTTTTATAGTATTGGTTGTTTTTTTTGCAACTATTAGTTGAATTATTAAAGACCCGTTATGTTTTTTTTGTAATTTTTTGTAAAAATAATATTTTCTTTTCTTTGATTATGGTATATACTTCTAGTATCAC
>JAIDMV010000213.1 GCA_029050385.1 Anaeroplasmataceae bacterium
CAATAGTATTGAAGCATCTTCTTTTTTAGAATTTGATGTTGCCTTAAAGAAAGATATTCTATGTTTATTATTTGAAAGATATCAACTAGAAAAAAACTTTGATATTATTATAAAATGTGTTCAATTGATTGAACAAAATAAAAATTGTATATATCATTTAAAAGATGCTTATTCTTTCATATTAGAATATGGTAAAGCTTATATTAAGAAAATCGAAGATACATATTCTTTTAATGAAGTATTAGGCTTAGAAGATACAAAGATAGTATTAAATCGATATAAGTTTTATTTTTCAAAAAAAATACCACAAAATAATGAAAAGTATTTGAAATTATGTTATAATGAATTAAAGTTGCCTTTTTTTATCCGCAATAAAAAAGATGGCGACTTTATAAATATGAGTTATGGTAGTAAAAAAGTTGCTCGAATCTTAATTGATGAAAAAATACCGCTATTAAAAAGAAGTCAAATTCCTTTAGTTTTTGATAGCGAAGATAACTTACTTTGGGTGTACAACATTGCCAAAAGTCAAGCTGTGCATAATCAAAAAGATAAGAGTGATATATTTCTTATTTGTGAGGAAGTAGCATATGAAAAATGATATAAAGAAAATAAGTGTATCCGCTGAACAAATTGAAGAGATGCTAACAAGATTAGGAAATCAAATCACCAACGACTACAAAAATCAAGAGCCTCTTTTCATAGGACTATTAAAAGGGTGTAATCCTTTTATGGTAGATCTTTTAAAACATATTGATTTATATTGTACAGTTGGTTATATGGACGTTTCTTCTTATGCAGGTACAAAATCTACAGGTAATGTGAGAATTAATCATGATTTAGATACCAATGTAGAGGATAAAGATATTATTGTCATTGATGACATATTAGATACTGGCAGAACATTGAATGCAGTTGTTCAACTTCTGAAAGCAAGAGGGGCAAAGAGTGTTAAGCTTTGTGTTCTTCTTGACAAACCCGAAGGAAGAGTTGCACCAATTGAAGCCGATTATGTAGGTGGTCTTGTCCCTAATGAATTTGTTGTTGGATATGGCCTAGACTACAATGAGAAATATCGGAATTTACCTTATATCGGAGTATTAAAGGAAGAGGTTTATTCCAAGTAGGAGGAACTATGCAAGATAATAATCAAAAACAAAATCAACAACAAGGTCCAGGCAGAAGGTTTGATTGGAAATTCCCGCTTATTGTGATTATTGCGATTGTAGGTATTTTTCTATTTGTTAGATACCTAATGCAACCTAATCCAAAACAACTTAGCTTTACTGAGTTGGAAACTGCAATCGTTGATAAAGAAAATCCAATAGATTCTGGAACAGTTACTGCCCAACCTGCAAGTGGATCTAATAATGAATCTATCTATGTTATTACAGGTAAGTTCAAAGACGGAAAAAGTTTTACTTGTTATGTGACAATTCAGCAATTCAATGAAATCACTTCTGGTGAAAATGCATTAAGTATTCGTCTATATAAAGTAGAATCAAATATCTTCTTATCTCTAATCATTAGCTTAATACCATATGTAATCCTAATAGGCTTCTTCATCTTCTTGTTTAGAAGTCAAGGAAATGGAAAAGCATTTGATTTCGGAAAATCTACCGCTCGTCTTACTCGTGGCAAAAGTGTTACATTTGATGATGTTGCTGGATGTGATGAAGAAAAAGAGGAATTAGTTGAAATTATTGATTTCTTAAAGAATCCAAGGAAGTATTCTGAAATAGGAGCTAGAATTCCTAAGGGAGTATTATTAGTAGGTCCTCCTGGAACAGGTAAGACATTGCTTGCAAAGGCAGTTGCTGGAGAAGCAAATGTACCTTTCTTCTCTATTTCTGGTTCTGATTTCGTAGAAATGTTTGTAGGTGTTGGTGCATCTCGTGTACGTGATATGTTTAAGACCGCAAAAGAGCATGCCCCATGTATTATATTTATTGATGAAATAGATGCAGTAGGTCGTCAACGTGGTGCTGGTATGGGTGGTGGTCACGATGAACGTGAACAAACTCTTAACCAGTTACTTGTAGAAATGGATGGTTTTACAGGAAACCTAGGAATTATCATAATGGCTGCAACCAACCGTCCAGATGTATTAGACCCTGCTCTTCTTCGTCCAGGTCGTTTTGATAGACAAATTACAATCAGCAACCCTGATGTAACTGGTCGTACTGCTATCCTTAGGGTTCATGCAAGAAATAAGCATTTAGATTCTTCTATCAAGCTTGATGAGATAGCTCAGCGAATCCCAGGCTTTAGTGGTGCTGATATTGAAAACCTATTAAATGAAGCTGCATTACTTGCTGCTCGTAACAATCGTAAAGTTATTATTACTACTGATATAGATGAGGCAATTGACCGTGTTATTATGGGTCCAGCCAAGAAATCTAAAAAATATACAGAACGTGAACGTAAGCTTGTTGCTTTCCATGAAGCAGGCCATGCCGTAATTGGTTTACGTTTAGAAAATGCTTCTGTTGTACAAAAGGTTACCATTATTCCTCGTGGTCAAGCAGGTGGATATAACCTGATGATGCCAAAGGAAGAAACCTATACAAGAACAAAGACTGAAATCCTAGAAAGCATTATAGGATATTTGGGTGGTAGAGTTGCTGAGGAATTAATCTTTTCAGATGTAACCACTGGTGCTCATAATGACTTCCAGCATGCAACAAGTCTTGCACGTTCAATGGTTACAGAATATGGTATGTCTTCTTTAGGACCTGTTCAATATGAACAACCTTCTGGCAATGTATTCTTAGGCCGTGACTATCTAAAAGAAAAGAATTTCTCTGATCAAATTGCTTTAGAAATAGACAAAGAAGTTAGAAGAATTATTGAAGAGTGCTATGAAAAGGCAAAACAAGTGATCTCAGATAACCTTTCTCTATTAAATTCTATCGCCGATTATTTATTAAAGGTTGAAACATTAACTAAACCAGATATTGATGAAATTGAAGCTACAGGTCATTTGAAACGTTATGATGATTATGCTGCAGCTAAAGAGGCTGAAACAAAAGAAGCTTCTTCTCCTGCTGATAATAATGAAACTCCTAACAAGACTGAAGAGTCACCTGCAGATACAACTACTCCTACGGAAGAGAAACCAACTGAAGAATGAGATTAGATAAGTTTTTGAAGGTATCTCGTTTAATCAAACGTAGAACTCTTGCCAAAGAGGTTGCACTTAACGAACGTATTTTAGTTAATGGCATTCCTGCAAAACCTGCTAAAGAATTAAAAATAGGTGATGAAATCACTATAGAATTCGGAAATAAGAATGTTATTGTTCGAGTAGTATCTTTTGAAGCTTCAACTAAAAAAGCTGATGCAGCAAATCTATATGAATTCATTCGTGAGGAATTAAAGAACTAATAAAAAAGGGAATGTGAAATACACATTCCTTTTTTATTACTTGTTTTTATTTGATGGATTAAATAAGACATTTCCATTCTTATCATATTTTGATCCATGACATGGACACTCATATGCTTCCTCTTCTTTGTTATAGTATAGTCCACAGCCCAAATGTAAGCATCTTTTTTTAAATCTAACAAGATTTACTACGGCTGTTTTCACATTAATCAATAACGGAATTACGGGACTTTTACGTGAGGGTTCAAAGATTTTCATATATGGATTTGTCTTCCCTAATAATGTATCTTTGAATATTTGGGCAGCAATCATAGATCCTGTCATTCCCCAAAGATTGAATCCAGTCGCCACATATACCTCTTGATTTTTAAAATACTTTCCAATATAAGGAAGACCATCTAACGTGATACAGTCTTGATTTACCCATTGATAAGAGACTGGTTTATTT
>JAIDMV010000214.1 GCA_029050385.1 Anaeroplasmataceae bacterium
ATTTTATGCTTAAGTTCTTGATTTTATTAGAAAAAGAAGTATAATAATAACAATTGCGACTCAGTCGCAAAAGAGGTGTGCTATGTATCAAACCAATCATCAAAGGATTATTTTAGATTTTTTTAAGACTCATCAAGAGGAGGCTTTCACTGCATTAGCCTTACTAGATGTTTTCAAAAATCAAATCAATAAAGCTACAATTTATCGTAAACTCCACTTACTTGAGGAAAATAAAATTGTGCGTAAAACTTACAATCTTACTAAGAAGTCCTATGAATATCAATATGCTCAGGATTGTGAAAATCATCTTCACCTTGTTTGTAAGCTTTGTGGTAAAATAATTCATTTAAAATGTGAACAAACAACTGATTTTGTTTCTCATTTATCTAACCACCATGGCTTTCTTATGGATCAAGGAAGCACGATGATTTTTGGCGTATGTGAGGGGTGTAGGAATCATGCTTGATGTTTGCTTGGATGCATTCTTAGATAGTCTTAAAGTTTTTGGTATAGCATTTGTCCTCTATTTTATTTTTTCCTTTGTCCATGATAAGATTACTCATCTATTCCAAAAGCATAAGAGAATTTCACCTCTCATAGGAGCAAGCTGTGGACTGATTCCTGAGTGTGGAATATCTGTTGTTGGTGCTGATATGTATCAAAAAAAAGAGATGAGTATGGGAACCATTCTAGCTATCTTTTTTGCTTGTTCAGATGAGGCTTTGTTTATTTTGTTTAGTGATTATAGGAAGATGATTTATATAATTCCACTACTAGGCATTAAATTTATATTTGCTTGTGTACTTGGATATATAGTTGATAAAATCTATAAGGAAAAAGATCTTGTTTTAGAGGCTGGAGATTTAAAACTGGATTGTTGTGAACATCATCATGAAGAAAGTAAATTTCAAAAGCATTTCATTCACCCTCTTATTCATTGCCTGAAAATCTTTGGTTATGTGTTTATTATAAATCTGATTTTTGGGATGTTAGTTTATTATATTGGTGAAGATAAAATTCTAGCCTTCCTCCGAAGCAATAAAGCCTTTGGACCACTTGTTTCAGGTG
>JAIDMV010000215.1 GCA_029050385.1 Anaeroplasmataceae bacterium
AGCTGGAATTTATATAAACAGTTGATAATAGGACCATTTGAATGGTCTTTTTTTATGTCCTGTGTGAGTGCGTATCCCCTGTTACACTGTGTGGGTGGGACGAACTTTCACTCAGTGATATAATTTGATAAAATATTTTTCCTAAATATCAATAAAACGCACTTTTTTCTCCAGTTTTATCAAAAATATATTTTTGCTTAATTCTGCTTAATTTGGTTTGATTTGGTAAAATCAAGTAAAATTAGGTATAAAAAAACAGATAATACCAACGTATTATCTGTGTCATTTTACATGGCGGAGCAGAAGGGATTCGAACCCTTGCACCAGTTACCCGGTCTACTTCCTTAGCAGGGAAGCCTCTTGAGCCTCTTGAGTACTACTCCAACTACCAAGCGCTTATTCATTATATCTTAAAATAAAGCGCTTGTCAATTTTTTTTTACTATTCTGCAGCAATAACCTGCTCTTCTACTTCTTTTAGAATTTCTGGATTATTCTTTAGATATTCTTTTGTATTTTCACGGCCTTGTGCAATTTTTGTACCATTATAGGAAAACCACGCACCTGACTTATTGATGATTTCATATTTTACAGCCAAGTCCACAATTTCTCCCAATCTAGAAATACCTTGACCATAAATAATCTCAACCTCTGCAGATTTGAATGGAGGTGCAACCTTATTCTTAACAACTTTTACGTTAGTTCTATTTCCTAATACATTAGTTCCATCCTTGATTGCTTCTCCTCTTCTAATATCTAAACGTACAGAAGCATAAAACTTTAATGCACGACCACCAGTTGTTGTTTCAGGATTTCCAAACATAACTCCAACCTTTTCACGAATTTGGTTGATAAAGATGGCAACACAATTTGTTTTATTGATGATACCTGCTAGCTTACGCATTGCTTGAGACATTAATCTTGCATGTAGACCTACATGGGAATCGCCCATATCTCCATTTAATTCTGCTTCAGGTACTAACGCAGCAACAGAGTCTACAACTAAAATATCTACACTTCCAGACTTAATTAAAGCCTCAGCGATATCTAATGCTTGTTCTCCATTATCTGGCTGAGATAAAATCAAATTTTCAATATCTACACCTAAGGCTTTTGCATAAACTGGATCTAATGCATGCTCAGCATCAATGAATGCTGCAAAGCCTCCATTTTTCTGTGCATTTGCAATTGCATGTAAAGCAAAGGTTGTTTTACCAGAAGATTCTGGTCCATAAATCTCAATAATTCTGCCCTTTGGATAACCACCAACACCTAAAGCTTTATCTAAGGCAATAGATCCACTAGGTATAGCCTCTATCTTACGATCGGCTTCATCCCCTAAACGCATTATAGAGCCTTTGCCAAACTCTTTTTCTATTTTCTTTAAAGCTTCCTCTAAAGCTTGTTCACGACTTAATTCTGCCATATTTCCTCCTAAATTGATTCAAAAATAATTTTTCTGTTTTTCCACAAATATTCTATACCAGAATAAAGTGTTAATACAATAGATATATACATTAATACTAATCCAATAATTGCCACTGCATAGTGAATACCAGAAAAGAATAATACACAAATAGCAATCATCGTCTCAAAAGTTTTTACCTTTCCTGACCAGCCAGCAGCAATAACCTCACCCTTTTGTGCAGCTACTAATCTTACACCAGATACTGTAAACTCTCTAAATACAATAATACTTAATCCCCACATAGGAACGAGTTCAAGGTCAACATTACCGATTGCCACTGTTTTTCCTTGCATAAATAACAATAGGAAGGTCACCATAACTAATATTTTATCTGCTAAAGGATCAGCAAATTTTCCAAATGTAGTAACTAGGTTCTTCTTTCTAGCAATATATCCATCTAAAAAATCTGTAAAGGATGCTAAAGCAAATATAATGAAATTAATAAAATTTGCATAGCTTACCTCAAGAAAAAACGGATTTTGCAAATAAGGTATATATGCAATAATAACCATAATGGGAATAGCAAGTATTCTTCCTAAGGTTAGTTTGTTTGGTAAATTCATTTTCTAAACACCTCTATTTGTTATTATACCATAAAACAATTAACTTTTTAAGAAAAAAGAAAAAAGTATCAAAAAAAAGTGAACAAAGAAAAAAAGCCTATATTATAGGCACTTTTTCTTCAAAACAATAAGGAAATTATCTTTTTTTCTAAAATGTTCTAATTATTTAAAATTGAACCAAAGACACTTCCCACACTAGAGATTATAACATCAATCACATAAAAACAACACTTATCTAACATTTTAGCAGTCATAATAAAAACATTCTTACTTCCATCTACATAGAAAGCTGTATCATAATCCTCTCCACTGACTTCTTTAGAATCCTGTGTCAATGTGCTTCCTAAGACTATAACAGCTAATAAAACAACTGCAAGAAATAAAAACATTCTTTTTTTCTTCATAGAATCACCAGTTATATCATATCCTATCTCTATGTCGAAAAAGAACAATGCTTAGGTGTTATTTTAAATAACCTTTTTCCATTTGAGGATGTACCTGCTGCATTAGCCAATACTCCTTATGCCTACAATCTGTTTCATAAAAAAGATTTGCCTGTAATTCTGCAACTTCTTTATAATAGGTCTTGATATTTAGATTATACAAATCCATCACTTCTTTTTGTTTATCCTTTGTTAAATATTTTCTTCCTGAAATCTCTCTTATAGCTTCGAAAATTATACTGAAAAATTCTTTTTTAGAAATTTTGGTTGCAGCAAGCTTCCCGTAATATTCTTCTTGTTCAGAAAAAAAGCATCCACAATTTTTGCAAATCCACTTGTTATCAAAATCAAACAAGAAATATTTCTCATTCGGTGAAACTTCACTTTTGGATAATATTTTGCTTCCGCATAATGGACAACATACATCTTTACTCATATTACTATACCTCTCAAAATTGTTATTAACCTTCATCTATGGAAATATTTTACCACACCTTGAAATATTTTTCCACAACAGAATGATACAATTTTTAAACATTATAATAAATAGTCATATAAAAATATTGATGAAACCTGTCGAATTTGATTTACTTTTTTCTTAAAGCTCGATTAATCCCCTCGGCAACAATGCTAGATAAAATATCCATCGCTAGATCTATGTCCTTAGGTGTGACAAAATAATTATCCTCCATATCAATAAAGGAATCAATATCACTAACCGTAGGTATGCCAATAGCTAGAACATCTACTCCCAAGGTTTCTTTAGAAATTTCTCGTCTAAAATTATAGATTCCTGAGCCAGGATTAATCCCTGCTGTACTAATCTGGATACTATTACACATCCTGCCAGCATCTCTACATGCTAAGGCATCTACTACAATGACCAAGTCAGGTTGAAAATCATCAACAATCGCTTGGATGATGTCTTTGCTTTCCATCCCAGTCTTCCCCATAACAGAGGGACATAGAGCACTAATATTATATTGATCTGGATGATTCTCTAAGTGCCTATTTACCTCTATTTTATTAATTACTAATGGTCCTAAGGCATCTGGAGTAACAAAGTCATTTCCTAAACCAACCACTAAAATGTCACTTTTTTCTTTCAAATTTAATTGTATTAAATAATCATATAGCGTTGTCTCTAAAAGCTTTACTATATCCTTTGCTTTATAGTGATAATCCAAGTGATCGATAGTATAATATATACCCTCCTTCTTTTTGATTTTTTTAGCTAAAGCCTCATCAACCTTTATTTTCTTAAAATGCATACCATGAATAATTCGATCTACATCGTATTTAAAATCACTTTGCATCTGTTCTACTGCCATATCTGTTCTATTTTTCATACTTTCACCTATTCATATTATCT
>JAIDMV010000216.1 GCA_029050385.1 Anaeroplasmataceae bacterium
GGTATCATAGCTAAAGAAATGCATCATTATGGTAATATATAAAACTCTGATACCACACCATACCACAAGCATAACAAGCATAGGAATGATTGCCTTACCTGCTCCTCTACATACTGCAGCTATACAATGGGAAAATGCAAGCAATCCATAAAACAATGCAATGGTATGAAACTGAGTTACACCAATATGAATAACTGATGAATCCTGAATAAATAAGCTAATAAAGAACGGACAAGAAAAATATAGGATTACTCCAATCAGTTCAGCAAGTAGCACAGAAGTTAAAATACCAAATCGTGCTCCTCTTTTAGCTCGATCATATTCCTTGGCACCAAGGTTTTGCCCAATGAAGGTAGTAATAGCCATCGTAAAGCAGGTAATAGGTAGGAAGGCAAATCCCTCTAGTTTAGAATATGTCCCACAAGCTGCCATAGCGTCTGCACCAAAGGAATTGATATTAGATTGTACAACCACATTAGCTAAAGCAATTACTGAATTTTGTACTCCTGCTGGAACACCGAAATGTAAGATAGCTTTTAGCATATCCTTATGAAATCTTATCTCTTTAATTACGACTTGATAAACCGTGCCTTTCCTCATTAAAAATACTAGACATAGTATCGCACTTGCAAGCTGAGATATTGAGGTAGCTGTGGCGGCTGAGCCCACTCCAAAATGGCATACGCCTACAAAAAGCCAATCTAAAAATACATTAAGAAGAGATGAAAATATTAAAAAATATAGAGGTACTCTACTATTTCCAACAGCTTGAAGTATTCCACTAAATATATTATAGAGAATAACCCCTGTAACGCCAATAAAATAATTTCTAAAATAAGCAATAGAATTAGGAAGTACACTTTCATCTACATTCATCCAACGTAATATCGTAGGAGTAAGTAATACTCCTAAAATTGTTAAAATAATACTTGCTACCAAACCAAAGGCTATATTGGTATGAATTGCACGCCTCATATCTGTATAATTCTTCTCACCAAAATGCTTTGAAATAACTACTGCTGCTCCTTGTGCTGTACCAATAAAAAAGCTAGTGAATAAAAAAATCAAATTTCCACTAGACGATACTGCCGCCAAAGCTTCTTTTCCTAAATAGTTTCCTACAATTAAAGAATCTACAGAATTATATAGTTGTTGAAAAATATTACTGATCAGTATTGGTACAGCGAAAGCTATAATAACCTTCCAAGGTGTGCCAATTGTCATTTCCTTTGTACTTTTCATGATTTCCTAAATCCCTTTACTACTTTATTTAACCATAAAAAATTGTGCCCTATTTCCTGAGCACAATTCTTTTTCTTCCTATATTATATATTAC
>JAIDMV010000217.1 GCA_029050385.1 Anaeroplasmataceae bacterium
GTATAAAAAAGATATTTCCAAACACATTTCTTTGCTCTAATTGATAATATAGCAAACTTCAAAAGCTGACATATTAACATAGAAACTAAACAAATGCAAATAATTTGAATTGCTCTAGTATTTATAATTTTTAAAAATTCTTCATAAAGCTTTTTATCATCAGCTAGAAAGACCATCTACTTCATCTCCTAATGCTAAATTTTTCACTTCAATAACCTCTGGAATATTTTCCACCAATAATGCTTCAATTCCATCCTTTAAGGTTGAGTCCAATGCACCACAATCTATACAGGCACCTAACATACGAATATAGACAATTCCATCCTTAAAGCCTATATATTCTAAATCTCCACCTTCTGAATTTAAGTAAGGACGGATCTTATTTAAAATTTTTTTAATTTGTTCTTCTATCTTTTCTGTATCCATAATCTTTACTTTTTATTTCTCTTTCTATTTCTATTTTTGTTATTGTTGTAATTATTATTCCTATTATTTTGATTAGGAACAAAGCCAGGACTACTAGAAACATAACTTTGAGAAACCTCTGGCTTTTCTACTACTTTGCGAGGATTATTGTTTTGAGGTTCCTGTTTTGCAAGCTCCTTTAAGTCGCCTGTAAGTTCACCCTTAGGGATTCTGTTCAGCTTCTCTGCTTCTATAACAATATTTGGCTCTCCTTTTGGTGTTGTTTCTAAAACTATATTTTCCTTATCAAAGTTTTCCTTAGTTAAAGAATGAATTACAAATCCATCTGTCTTAGGCTCTTTAGGATTAGAAAGTTCATTTTGATATTCCTTATCAGATTGAATACGCTTCAAAATATAATAAGGACATCCCATTGCACAGGAAAGTTCTAAATAATCTTCAATAAACCCAAAATAGTTCTTACTTTTAGGATTAGTATCAAAGCCCTTTAAGCGCAAGATTCCAGAACTGATATCTCCAACAATATATTGGTATTTATCAAAGCATTCTTCTATGTACTTTTCTTCAAAGGCATCTAATCGAAAAGCATCTCTATAATTACTTTCAACCTTGTATTGCCCTTTTTTACTATCTATTAGCATACTACCACCTAGTGATATTATACCACAATTCCAAAAATATACAAAAGAATTATTATTTAGTTTATCATTTACATCTAATTTAAAAATAAAAAGCTAGAAACAACTTTATTTCTAGCTTATATTCGTCTTATTCATACCCAAATAATAAGGTATATCATTATTTAAAATTTCTAACGCAACTGGAATACTAATTTTCGTTTGAACTGTATTTGTTTGAAAAGGAATTACACTTCTTATGTTTAAGGCAATAATCATATTAATCTGTAAAACTGTAGTATTTAAGCCATAACTTTCTATATTTTTTTCGATAACAACATCCTGATTGCCTACCACCTCTAAATGAATAGGAACACGAACACCCTTCGAGAAAAAATAATTTAAGCCAAAAAAATACCCTAAAGGCAAATCTACAGTACTAAAATTTTCACCTTTATTAATAATATCTACACAACTCGCGATATATCTCGAAATATTATTTCTCAAATGATTAATCGTTTTGACATCTAAATATGCATAAGCCACCTTGCCTGTAGAATCATAAGATTCACAAAGAACACTCTTTCCATCAAGAAGCTCTACTACTCCTTCACTGATTCCCTCATCAATTACCTCTGTTGCATATCCGATGATTAAGGATTCAGTGTATACATCCATAGCTTCTGAAAAATAACTCATCGAAAATCTGCAAGCATAAACAATGAATAAAATAAATAAAATTAATATACTAAAGCGCCAAGCGAATCTTCTCAAATGCTTCATATACCTTTAATCCTGGTACAATGCCTAAACTCTTTGCATATTTTGTAGAATCAAATATTGTAGCATTAAATAGATCATCTAGGGTCTTTACCTTTACAGCTTTGCCACATAATACTTCTCTATCTCCATAAATATCAACATCTAAGGCGCCACACATAAAAAATGCTCCATATCCTTCGAGCATAATTAGAGTTGTTCCTTCTAATTCTATTTCTACTGAGTTCAACTCTAATCCGTTTCTATTAAATACACC
>JAIDMV010000218.1 GCA_029050385.1 Anaeroplasmataceae bacterium
AGCTATACGTATAAAAAATTGGATTATACAATATTTTCTGGTAGAGATGTAGAAAAAGATGGAGAGTATGTTTTAGTCTATTCAGAGAATAGATATTATGCCAGTGAATTACCTTCTGAGAATGGTAGAGATTTTTATGTGAATGTAGAAGGACTTGGAACAGTAAAGGGTGGAAGAGTTGTAGGTTTTGCAACTACAAAAGAAGATATTTCTGAAACATATTTACAATGCTATTCTACTTTTGGGGAAAACATAATCCATGCAAGTTGGGGACACTATAATTATCGTCACTATTATTATCTTTCAGGTACACGTCATCAGCTGTATGAAACATATGATGATTCTGATACAACCCATATTTCTCTTCCTAAGAGTTATGAAAAAGAAGAGATTACATTCTCTCATATTATGAATGATTTATATGAAGTACCTTGGGAGGTTGAAATAAGATATGAAGATGATGCATCTTCACCTAGCCTAATTAAAGGTAAAGATTATTTCAATTTCAAAAACATGCCTAATGTAGATAAAATGGATATCTATGAGGCTGTTATTTATACAGATTCTATTTCTCAAGTAAAAAGTCAATTAGAGGCTGCAGGGTATAAAGTATCTGTTCCTAGTGAAAAAAAGGTTAAACCCTCTGTATTAAATCTAGTTATACTATATTTATTTTTAGGATTGACTATTATGGCACTTATTTGTTTATTCTTTGTCACTTATGTTATTTTGGCAAGAGTATATGCATCAAAGAATAAGGATTATGGAGTGCTTAGAACTTTAGGTATGGTAAAAAAGCAATTGGGTAGAATTGTTATTTTAGAAGTATTAGGAATAGGGGTTTTATCTTCTTTACTTTCTTTGATTCTTTTCATCATTTTATACCATACTACCCCAGCTTTCGGTATGGGTAAATTTATGAATTTCGGAATTGTATTACTTTACTTTGGATTGATGCTTATATTCTCATACTTCATTGCAAGGCGCTTTAACAGACGATTGTACAAATTAAGTGTGAATACAACTGTAAAAGGGGAGGTGGCTAGAAATGATTAAGATTAAAAATTTAAATAAATTTTATAATAAGGGTAAGGATAATGAAATTCATGTAATTCATGATGTCACATTAGAACTTCCTAATACAGGACTTATTTCATTTCTTGGAACCTCAGGCTCTGGTAAAACTACATTGTTAAATGTCATAGGCGGACTAGATCGAGCAAAGGGAAGTATTTCTTATGATTCTTTAACTATGGAAAACTATAAGATGGGTCAAATTGATAAATTTCGTAGTAAGGAAATAGGATATGTATTTCAAAACTATAATCTTTTGTTAGAAGAAACGGTCTATAGCAATCTAGAAAT
>JAIDMV010000219.1 GCA_029050385.1 Anaeroplasmataceae bacterium
AAATAGGACAACCTATTCCATAAACTGTGTCTGTTGGAAAAATAATGAGCTTAGACATTAAAATCACCGGCATAAATAAATGTCATTCTATCCTTTCCTTCTAAATCCTTTAATACCTCTGCCTTGGCATCAGGAAAATACTCTTTAGCTAATGCTAGCATTTCTTCTTTTTTATTATATCCATGTTCAAAGCAAATCATAGCTTTTTCTTTTAATAAAGGCTTTACACCACTTAAAATAATACGATAAAACTTCATTCCATCTTTTCCACCATATAAAGCAATATTCGGTTCATTATCCTTCACTAAAGACATAACATCCTCTTCTTCTGGAATATAAGGAGGATTTGAAACAAATATATCAAATTTACGATTTTCTACAGGCTTCAACATATCGCCTTCTAAAAATTCTACAGCAACTCCTAGTCTTTGACTATTTTCTTTAGCAACTTCTAAAGCCTCTTTAGAAATATCAGTTCCAATAACCTTCATATTTTTTTCTTCCAAAGCAAGCGTAATCGCAATACAGCCAGAGCCTGTAGCTAGATCACATACATCTACCTTCTGTCCTTTAAAATGAGCATCATAGCGATAGAGAATCTGTTCTACTAATTCTTCTGTTTCATATCTTGGAATTAATACATTTTCATTCACTTTAAAATCATAGCCATAAAAACAAGAAGATCCAATTAGATATTGAATAGGTTCATTCTTATAAATATATCTATTATATAAATTATAGAATGCATCATATACTTCCTTAGATACCTCATCATGTAGCTTCATATATAACTCTGTTGGAGAAAGCTTAGTTATATGTTCTAATAACAAAAAAACTGCACTTTCTTCTTTTTCATTAGATACTGCTAAATCCTCTGCTTCCTGTATTAACTTTTGATATTTCATAGTAGACTCCACTCCTTTAAAACATCATTTTTATAAACCAGCTGCAGCTCAAAATATGATTCATTATTAAGTAGCTTATTTAAAAATAAATAATCTCCTTCCCATAAATCAAGATTTAAAACTTGTCTCTTAGGTATCCATTCTAATTTACCTTCATCACAATCTATTAGATTTCCTTCAAAAGCACTACTCTTATATAAATAACTGATTTCATATATATCATCAATATAAAAATGTAGCTTTCCACAAAGTTCAAAATTTAATAGCTTTAAGCCTGTTTCTTCATATACCTCTCTTAGAAGGCACTCTTCTATGGTTTCTCCTTCTTCTTTATGTCCACCAACACCAATCCATTTTCCTTGATTGATGTCGTTCTTCTTTTTATTACGATAAAGCATTAAATACTTCTCATTCTTCTCAATATAGCATAAGGTTGTATATTTCAACATTGCCACCACTC
>JAIDMV010000022.1 GCA_029050385.1 Anaeroplasmataceae bacterium
GTTCTAATCCCTACCATACAATAAATAATTGCCATTTGAATATAGCGTAAGCCAGAGATTAAAGAATCATATAAATTCATTCCTACATTCACTTTTCTAAAATTCTTTGCCATCTGGTTAGAAAAACTCTTCATGCTATTTTCTAATAATTCATTTAAACTATATAATCTAAAATCCTTACATTGAGTGGGACTCGTTAATGTATTTAGATAATATCCATATTTAAAATTGATTGGTAAGAGCTCCTTATAAAACTTGACCTGTGATTTCATCATAAAATACACAATCAAAATATTTAAAATAATTCCTATCACAAGAACAATCACTAACATCCAATCAAAGGTTATAATAATGGATATTAGCCCAATAATAGATACAATACTTGAAAGTATTTTTGCCCCACTATTCATTAAAGAATACAAGGCTCCCATATTATTCACACCCATTTCAGCATTCTTTTTTAGTTCTAAATAATGTGGATCTTCTAAATACTGAAATGGCAAATCCATTATTTTTTTAGATAAAGCCTGTTCTATCGCTTCACTCATTTTAACCTGATGAACATCGATTAAGCGAATTGCAAACTGATTAAGCAAGGACAAAATCACTTCTACTCCAACAAGTGCTATTCCCATATAAATTGCATAAATATAGATGCCCTTTTCCATTTGACCAATCAATAAAGAAAGGGTATAAGCACCAAAGAGTGTCATTAAAGAAGTAATCAAGATTTGAAAGAGTAACACAAAGAAATAGGACTTATGCGCCTTAAAAGAAATCTTTAAAAATTTCAAAAGGATATGCTTAGGCTTCTTCATTTGGGTTACCTCCCTCCTGATAATATTTTCCTTGGACAGTAAACATATGATAATAACCTTTTTTGGCTTGTAAAAGTTCTTCATGCGTACCATATTCCTTTAATCCTTCTGAATCAAAGAAAGCAATTTTATCGCAGAACTTTGTAGAAGAAAGACGATGAGAAATATAGATAGCTGTCTTATTCGTAACTAAATCGTCAAAGGACTTATAAATTTCTGCCTCTGCTAAAGCATCTAAGGCACTCGTTGGTTCATCTAAAATAACAACATTTCCATTCTTATATAGAGCTCTGGCAATGGCAAGCTTCTGTCTTTGTCCACCAGACATATCTATACCATTTTCATCTAACACCTTAAGCATTGGAGTATCATAAGCTAAAGGTAAATCCTCTATATACTCCCCTAGTCCAACACGCTTTAAACAATCCTTTCCTCGAAGATAAGCTTCTTCTGATTGATCTGTACTAATAACATTTTCCATTATACTACAAGCAAAGATATCAAAATCCTGAAATACTGTACTAAACATCTTGTAATAGGATTCTTTATCATATTGATTTGTAGGTATACCATTGACTAAGATTTCTCCTTTTGTTGGTTTAAATAAGCCACAAATCAATTTAATAATCGTTGTCTTACCCGCACCATTTTCTCCAACAATGGCTAGCTTTTCTCCTGAAGAAATAGTAAAGTTAAACTCTTTTAAAATCCATTTTTCTGTGTCAGGATATTTAAACCAAACATTTTTAAATTCAATTGTAGGTGCCTCAGACAAGCAAATATCCGTAACTGTGCCAGTTGTCTTATAAATCTTTTGGTTGTCTAAAAAGTCAAAGTAGGATTCTGTTAATTTGACATTTGTTATACATGTGGTTATCTCAGAAGCAAAATTTCTTAATACCGTCGTAAAGGCAACAATCGTTGTAATGTATAAGGAAACATCAGCAATTGTGATTGCCTTATCAAAATAGGCTTTGATAATAAAATAATAGGAAAGCCCATCTTCAATAAGTAGCATTAATAAACCAAATAAGGAATAAAGAAATCTCTTATTTCCTATTGCTGCAAAAATTTTAATATAGCTTAAGGATTTATCCTTATACTTTTCCATTAGGAAATTTTTCAAACCAAAGACGCGAATATCCTTACCATAAGAAAAATCACTGCAGGTATTATAAAAATAATTCTTTTGCCTACTAGAATGTGCTCTATCCTTCTTGCGTTTATTGATATATTTTGTAACCCCTTGATTAGCTAAGGCAGTAACAAGGGTAGAACAAAGACATAGTAGCGCAATCCAAACATTAAATAAGGATAAAATAACACTAAATAGAACAATACTTATTAAGCTTTTAAAAATATTTTCTAAATTCTTATATACAGCCTGAAATCCCCAACCATCACTTTGTAAACCTTCAAAACCTACATTAACTTCATCTTGAAAGTGAGGATTTTCTATTTTCTCATAATCCACCTCAGAATACAGCTTGATAACTCGATGGAATTCCGTTTCTCTAAGGCACCAATAATTTGTATTTGTAATGCCCCTAAATATACTAGATATAGTGTAACAAAGAATGGATGCTCCTGTGAGAACGCCTATGATTAAAATTAAATCCTTTTGAGATCTATTTTGAGAAATACACTCAATAATTAGCTTAGAATAGAATACTCCGATAACTGGAATACAACCACCAAATAATGCAATCATTGGCCAGTAAAAATAAATAGAACTCAGTTTAGATGTTTTAATCAAATGAATCTGTCTTCCTAATGTTCGAAAGAAAGTATTCTTTTTCATAGTAACACCTCCCTTTTACCACTTGAAGCTGTTTTTGATGATTTCAGAAATACTTTTGCTGACGACCTTTCCGCTGATTTCAATCTCTCCTGAAACTGTTGTAACCTTAACCTTAGAATCATCTGCACCTTCTTCAATTCGAATATCCCCGCTTACAGTACTCATAGTGTATTCAGCATCATTTGAAATCTGTATACTAATATCTCCTGAAACTGTAGAAAGTTTAACATTATCAGCTGTAATCTCCTCTACAGTAATATCCCCTGATACACTACTGATCTTAACAATTGGAGCCTCCACATCGGATAGGTCAATATCACCACTAGTATTATTGATTACAATTGATTCCTCTGCAACGATATTTAAATCATTTGCATCTCCATTTACATTTGATAAAGAGAAATCTGTACATTGAATTCTAAAATCACAAGTAACATCACAATTCACATTGTTGATTATAAATTGACCAAATTTAACATTAGATCCTACATACATCTTTCCTTCAAAATGTCTTCTTTTAATAGAACCAAATAATTTACTTTTTAAATGAATGCTTTTCCCCTCTCTTACAATTGATACATATTTGAAGGCATCCTCATCAATATCAAATTCTATGCCAGTGCACTCCTCTTTTCTTTCAATATTGAAATCAGAAAAACATTCCAAATCTAATGTCACATCAAATGCAGTAGAGTTCTTCTTTGGCTTGCTAGCCATAAGCACAATATCTTCTATAGAATCAAAACGCTCGATGATTTCTTCATCACTCATTCCTGCTTCATGACCTAATGAAAAATGCTCTAAATACTTTGCAACAATTTCATCTCTATTTTCAACATTTGCCTCTTCTAAGGCTCTTTTTAATTCTTCTAAAAACTTTTCCATTTTAATTCATCTCCTTTAATAATTTTTCTGCTTCCTCAAAGCTAATTTCTTTTCGCTTTAAAGCAGATAAGATTTCTTCTCTAGACATTTTCTCTTCAGGAAGAATATTATTTGACTCATATCCTAAATTCTTAATCAATTCAGCTAAATTCTTTTTCACAGTAGGATAAGAAACTCCTAAATCCTTTTCCACTCCTTTTATATTTCCAGCATTCTTGATAAATATTAACGCAAATTCCTGAAGTTCTTTAGAAAGATAATCAAATTTAGACAATTGAAATTCACCTGAAAGCTTAGTATCACAGCATTTGCAGGTTAATTCTGTAACAGTTAGTTTATCTCCACAAATAGGACAGTTTCCTAAAATCTTCTTTTTCATAAATATACATTCCTTTCTTGATTTTTAATTATAT
>JAIDMV010000220.1 GCA_029050385.1 Anaeroplasmataceae bacterium
CTACGATTCAGTTCTTCATCTTTAGTATCTATGCTTTTAGCAGTGTTAAAATATTCCCCATCTCATTATCATCTTGAAAATCACCATCTAGAGAAATCTTTAAATAAGAATTGTTTTCTACATCAAATGTGGAATCTCTTCTAAACATATTAGTCTTATAAAATAATTTATAAGTTATGAATGGAGATTCAATCTTAATTTTTGAATCACTAAAATCGTATGAATTAAGGATTTCAAAAGTGGATCCAACTAATGAAGAGTCAGGTTTTAAAAATAACAGTTGAATCTGTAAATTTTTTAACTTTGTCTTTACATTAATTTGTAAATTATTATGCTTCTGTGGTATTTTTGTTTCAACATAAATTTTTTCATTTTGATACTGAAATTCTGATTTAATCTTTCCTTCATAAAGAAAGAGCTCCTGATAGATTTCTGTAACTTGATTTTTTTCTAAAGGACACCCTTTATACAAAAAAATTAATTTAAACAAATCGAATTTAAAAGAATCATCTCGATATTGATGATATGTCTCAGCTTGAGTATCTGTCATATATTTTACTACTGTGTGATTACTTCTCTTAATATAATTTTGATAAGGCAACTCTCCCTTACCTTTTTGAGTTGCCCAAAACAAATTGGACATTGTACAAAGAGGAATACTTTCATAATCTTTATAAAATGTTTGTACGCCTGTAACATCACATGTAAAAGCAAAATTCCCATTTCCTACCGTTAAAGGATTATCTCTATCAAAACTCTTATGAACTATATTAAATTTTGAAATAAATTCTTTTTTCATCTTATCATCTTCTTAACTACTATATTAACATAAACAGAGGAATAATTCAACAAATGAGAAAATTGATGAATTGAAACATAGTCCTGTTTCATGCTATAATAAAAATGAGGAAAGAAAAATGAAAAAAATTGATGCAATAGAAAAATATATAGAACGACTTTTAAATGAATCTACTCCAGAAGCCCCCATTTGGAATGTTGAAATCTTACAAGGCAGGGAGCCTAGTTGGAACTATATCGATGGGTGTATGCTTTCTTCCATTTTAGAATTGTATAAATTGCGTAAGAAAAAAATCTATTTAGATTTTGTTATCCAATATACTGATTATTTCGTTATGAATGATGGAAAAATAAAAACATATGAGCCCACAAATTACTCTCTTGATGATATGAGTGAATCTCGTATATTATTTGATTTATGGGAATTTACACATAATGAAAAATACTTAAAAGCAATTCAATATACATATACACAAATAAAAACAAATCCAAGAACCTTTGAAGGAAATTTTTGGCATAAGCCTAGACATCCAAATCAAGTTTGGCTAGATGGCTTGTTTATGGCTCAAGTTTTCTACATGCGATATGAAACATACCTAAATCATATGCAAAATTATTCTGATATTAGAAAACAATATGAAGTTGTTAGATTACATATGTTTAATGAAAATACAAAATTATACTATCATGGATATGATGCAAGCAAGGAAGCATTTTGGTGTGACAAAGAAACAGGATTATCCAAAAGTCACTGGTTAAGAGCAATTGGATGGTATATTACTTCTCTTGTTGAAATCTTATCCGATATGGATAAAAAACATTCTGATTTTGAATTTTATAAGAACTTATTAAATGAAGCTATCGAGGGAATATTACTATATCAAGATAAAAAAACGAAGCTGTTTTACCAGGTCATAGATCAAATGGATAAAAAAGGAAATTATTTAGAGACTTCAGGCTCAGCAATGATTTCTTATGCATTATTAAAAGGAAGCAGAATTGGTGTTTTACCTAAACACTATCACGAAAAGGGTAAAGAAATTTTTGAAGGAATCTGTAGAACATATTTAACTATTACTGAAGACAAAATCAATCTAGGCGGCATTTGTTTATTAGCAGGATTAGGGAATGCCTTATTTAGAGATGGAAGCTTTGAGTATTATATTTCCGAACCCATTGTAGAAAACGATGCAAAGGGTGTTGGTCCATTTTTAATGGCTTATATCGAAGCTTTAAAAATATAAAAGGCAGCTCATTTGGCTGCCTTTTCTTATACTTCTTTAAATTCTTCTACAGAATTCTTTTGATATTTTTCTTTTTTCAACCCTTCAAATGTTACATTATGAATGTGAACCCGATGAATATAATTAAATAGAATTCCTTCTCCTACAAGAGGATCTAATCCATCCATCATTGCTGCAAGTCCTTCAACTGGATTTGGAGAATATTTAAAGTGAACATTTTCTAAAGAAATCGAATGGATTGGTGCTTCTGGGATTCCAAAGAAAGTTCCAGCTGCCACATTTACATTTTCACAAGTAATATTTTTAAAATAGAAATCACCTAAATATGGTGTTCTATCATCAACTGGAAGTTTTTCTTTAGTTTGAACATATTCGGAATGTCCATCAGGATCACAATAATAGAACATATTAATTACTAAAGGTGTTAATACATCCTTCATTTCTATATTGTCAAATGTTATTCCATCAATACGGGCGTCTTTTCCTCTTCCTCTGCGCGTCTTAATTCTAAGACCACGATCTGTTTGATTAAACAAACATTGAGAAACAGTAATATTCTTAATTCCACCACTCATCTCACTTCCTAATACCACTGCTCCATGACCATAATTCATAGAACAATTTCTGATAGTGAAACCTGATGATGGTTTTTTATATTTCCTTCCCATATATATTTTTCCCGACTTGATTGCAATGCAATCATCACCAACACTAAAGTAAACACCAATAATATCGACTCCATCACAAGACTCTGGATCACATCCGTCTGTATTTGGAGAGCTTTTTGGGCTTATTAGTTTTAAGTCGATAAAACGAATTTGAGAAGAAAAATAAGGATGTAAATTCCAAGATGGAGTATTTGTAACTGTAACCCCCTGAAATTGAATATTTTTACAATGGTTCAAGAAAACACCTCTTGGTCTCCAAGCTATTCTCTTTTCTTTAACATTAATCCACCAATCTGAGTTATGGGCATTTCCATCAATTATACCCTTACCAATAATTTTTACGTTTTCAACATTAATTCCAGTAATAATGCTAGCAAAACAATCTAAAGGGTTTCCTTCCCATGAGCCAAGGTTATATTCATCCTTCTCATCAGAGGTATAGGTCATGCCAGGTAAAACTGGATAATGTGTTCTATCTATATCTCCAATTAAATGAGCTTCTTCATCTAGTTCAATTGTAATATTGCTTCTAAGTAACAATGGGCCAGTATAGTAATTCCCCTTTGGAATATACACTCTACCACCATCTGGACAGGCATAAATGCAAGTTTGAATGAAACTTGTGTCATTATGGACGCCATCTCCTTTAGCACCAAAATCACAAACATTCAAACAGACAAATTCATCATCTGTTTTACACTGGCATTCATGATTTCCTATTTTTATAGTGTATGTTGTATTTGGAGTCAAATGATAAATAGAATATACATTTGTGCATACATCCTTTGCAATGCATTTTCCATCCAAATAAATATCATATGCTTTTGTAGAATAAACATCTTTATTATTTAATTCCAATGTAATACTAGTCGAACTAGTAAAAATTATATTAAACATATTATAAACCTGCTTTCATAGCTTTATTATATTTAATTCTCTTAATCGTATCAATAATAGTATTTCTAATAAATAAGAAAACAAAATCTAAAAAAATATAGGATAAGGCGTATGTGAAAGGCTCTATACCTGCATTTCCTGCAGTACCAAATAAATCTAAAACAAGACCATTTGGACTCAAAACAAAAACGGTTATAAAGAATAAAATAATTGAAATAATGAGATGATATCCCAAATTAGCAAATAAGGACACTATTCCTTTAATATTGACCATATTAAAACGATGTGTATTATTTTTACGAGAATACATCATATTTACAACAGGTCGAATCATATAATTCATAAATAAGCCCATAAATAAACCCAGTATGACAATGATGACTATATCTGTTGATAAAACAGAAAGGGAGTCATTTCCAGTTTCACTAAAATCAAGTCCAATAGATAGACCACCAATCAAACTAAAGAAAACGGCAGCCGCAGCTGCCCAATACTTTAGTAAAAGAATAATTAGCCATGACGGAATTTTAGATAATTTGTCCAAAGCACTTGGTTTATTTCCTGTAACAAACTCTTCTTCTTTTACTTTTTTACTCATTAGAATTTTACCTTTTTGTAATTTCTATTGTATCTAATAAAGCCTAAAATACAACCAGCTAAAGAACACAACATTGATAATATAACTGAGACAATAGACATAATAGTTGATGATGTAAATACATATCCACCAGTTAGGTTATGGCCTCCTTGTTCAAGAGGAATTGTACATAAATAACTTGAATAGAATATTTTTTGAATCCATAATGCTCCACAAACAATAATGATTGCAGAACAAACTGTAGAAATAATCACGGATCCTAAATTTCTCTTTGAAGAAAGAGTAACACCATTAAAGATATTAATACATCCCATTAAAACAAGAATAAACATCAATAAGCCTGAGAAATCTGCTTCATTTTTTACATTGTTTACTAAGAAAATTACATTACTATGAAAACCCAAAAAGAATCCAATAAACAAACCAGGTAAAGAACCAAAAATACCGGATAATTTAAAAGGTTAGTATATAAACTGTCTCTAATACACATCA
>JAIDMV010000221.1 GCA_029050385.1 Anaeroplasmataceae bacterium
CTTTAAAACATATCCTTCTACATTCATTTAATGTGCTAGAATTTGAACCCCTGTTTCTGTTATTAAAACAGTATATTCAAATTGACTAGACCAGCCTCCATCATCTGTATAAATTGTCCAGTTGTTGGATGCATCTAAAAAGACCTCTCTTGATCCTTCGGTTATCATTGGCTCGATCGTAAAGACCATGCCAGGAAATAAGACCATACCTGTATTTTTCTTTCCATAATGATAAATGAAGGGATCCTCATGAAACTCAATTCCTACTCCATGTCCACCGATTTCATGTACCACACTAAAGCCATTTGCCTTTGCATGTTCTTCTATAATATAGCCTATATCCCTAAGTCTTGAAAAAGGCTTCAAATTCTTTACAGCTAAATCAAGACATTCTTTAGAAACTTCAACCAAGCGCTTAGCTATAGGGTCTACCTCACCTATCATGAACATTCGTGAAGCATCTGCATAATATCCTTGATAGATGGTTGTGCAATCCACATTAATAATATCTCCATTTTTTAGGATTGTATGCGGATCTGGTATACCATGACAAACAGCATCGTTGATACTTGTACATACACTCTTAGGAAAGCCTTCATAATTTAGAGGAGCACATATCCCACCAAGCTCCTTTGTCTTTTTGGCTACAAGCTGGTCAATCTCTTCTGTACTCATTCCTGCATGGATATGAGCAGCTACATAATCTAATACTTTTGTATTAATAATTCCAGCCTGTCTGATTCCTTCTATCTGTTCCTCTGTTTTGATCATCTTTTTGGTTGGGGTTTTAATTCCTAAGGCTGTATATTTTTTCACTAAATCTTCATAGTTCATTTTTGAAACACCTCAAATAGTTTTTTTCTTGCTTCACTGATGAAATGAAGAGAGCCTGTGATGACAAGAATTTCATTTTCTTCTAAATCTAAAATCGCTTGATCAATTGCCTTTTGGTAATCCTCTATGATTTCATAGGGCTTGAAAGTAAAATTTTTAAAATCATAAACATTTCCTGCCCTTTTATCCTGTATAGTCGTAAAATAGTATTTATAAGTAATCGTATCTAAAACTTCTAACATTGCTTTTGATGCCTTATCCTTTAATGCAGTAAACATTACCTTAATCTTCTGATTCGGATAATACACTCTCAAGCTTTCACATAGGGCTGTTATTCCATCTATATTATGAGCTCCATCGATAAGAATATTTTCCTTGACGTATTCAAATCTTCCTGGCCAGGTAGCTTTAATGAGGGCAAGATTCAAAAGCTCCTCTGGATAGTCTTTATCCAAGTATTTCATTACTGCAATAGAAAGACTGGCATTATAGGCTTGATAAAGACCCTTGAGGGCAGTTCTATAGTTCTTCCCGTCATAAGTAAAGTGTGTGCCATCCTTACCCATAGTGATATTTGAAATAAGTGGTTTAACAAAATGCATATCGATATTATTCTTCTTTGCATAGGAAGAAAAATACGAAGCTAAGCCCTCATCTACTGTTGTAAAACAAGGAACTTCTGGTCGAGTGATTCCTAGTTTATGTGTAGCAATTTCTTCTAAGCTATTTCCAAGCTGTGCCATATGATCATAGCCAATATTTGTAATAACTGCCACGCTTTTGTCTAAAGCATTTGTCACATCTAAAAGTCCACCTAGACCACACTCTAAAACAAGTACTTCAATTGCCTGATCCTGAAAATACAGCAATGCCATTAAAAAGGTCAACTCAAAGAAAGGGATGGTATCTTGGTATTTTTCTTGATAGAGATTGGAAAAATCTTCTAATCTTTTTGTATAAGATAAAACATCATCATTTGTTATATAAACTCCATTCACTTCAATCCGCTCATTAAAGGATATTACATAAGGAGACACAAATAGACCTACTTTTTTCCCCTTTAATAAAAGCATTTGATGAAGAAAGCTTGCGGTTGAACCTTTACCATTAGTTCCTGCAATATGGATAATGGAATAATTGGTTTTGATATTTAAAAGCTTTATGCATTCTTTAATTCTTGATAAATCCTCACGTTTATGAGATTTCTTCTGTTCATAGAGCCATGTTAGGGCTGCATCATAATCCTTTATCATAGATTAACCTGAGCTAAGGCAGCACATACCTCATCATATTGTGCTTCATAATCCTTAAGCTTAGCTTCTTCAGCATCTATTTTCGCTTGAGGAGCTTTCGCTAAAAAGTTCTGATTTGAAAGCATTGCACGTGAACGTGCAAGCTCACGTTCTAATCTTTCTTTAGAGGCAAGAAGCTTTGCCTTTGCCTCTTCAATATCTACTAAATCTGAGGTAGGAATATAGACATTAGCACAGGATAAAACTACAACAACCATACCTTCAGCTTTAATTTCATCTAGAGTTAGAGTAAGTTCCTTTGGATTCGTAAATCTTGTTAAATACCCTTTTGTAGCTTCCAACTTATCTAAGGTGTCTTTATCCTTACAGCTGATAAAGATACTGATTGGCTTAGAAGGTGCTTTGTTTGCTTTAGAACGTTCATTTCTTATGGAAGTAATAATTTCTACTAAATCATCAAAGGCTTCCTTAGCATTTTTAAACTCAAAGGCTTTATTTTTCTTTGGCCAAGGTGCCACCATAATAGAATCTGCTTCATGAGGTAGGGCTTGATATAATTCTTCTGTAATAAATGGACAGAATGGATGAAGCATCTTTAGAATTGCTTTTAATACATAGACTAAAACATTCTTAGTCATTTGTTCATTCAGCTTATCTCCACTACTTAAATCTACCTTTGAAATTTCAACATACCAGGATGCAAAATCTTCCCAAACAAACCCATAAAGCTCTTTTGCAGCTTCTCCTAATTCATATTTGTCAAAGTTATAATCTACCATATGAATTGTGTGATTTAGGCGCGTAAGAATAGACTTTGAAGCAATATTTAGTTTACTTGGATCAATTTCTGTTAAGACAAAATCTTCACCCAAATTCATTAATACATATCGGGTAATATTCCAAATTTTATTCAAATAGTTCCAAGCAGCTTCAATTTTCGTTTCATCAAATCGTAAATCTAGACCTAATGCGCCACCAGTTGTCAAGAAATATCTTAAGGAATCTGTACCATATTTCGCAATAACATCAAATGGATCTACACCGTTTCCTAAGGATTTAGTCATCTTTCTTCCATCCTTCGCACGAATTAAACCATGGATGACAATGTCTTTAAATGGTGCCTTATGTGTAAATTCTATGCCTTCAAATAGCATTCTAGATACCCAGAAGAAAATAATATCATATCCAGTAACTAGACAGCTTGTAGGATAATAACGCTTGAGGTCCTCTGTCTCTTCTGGCCAGCCAAGAGTTGAAAATGGCCATAATGCTGATGAGAACCATGTATCTAAGACATCTTCATCTTGAACCCAGCCATCACCAGGGCATTCCACTTGAACTTTTACTTCTTCATCCTTATACCAGGCTGGAATTCTATGACCCCACCAAAGCTGTCTTGAAATACACCAGTCTTGAATATTAGTTAACCAGTGATTTAGCGTTTGAGTAAAGCGTTCTGGAACAAAGCGATATTCTTTATTTTCTAATACTTGTTTAGCTAAAATATCCATCTTAACAAACCACTGCTTAGATAGTCTAGGTTCTACAACTACACCTGTTCTTTCACTATGTCCTACAGAGTGGATAATACTTTCCTTCTTAATAAATAAACCAGATGCCTCTAAATCCTTGAGCAATGCCTCACGACAAGCAAAGCGGTCCATTCCTTCATATTTGCCTGCCATAGCATTCATTGTACCATCATCATTCATACATAATGGCATATCAAGATGGTGACGCAAGCCAACCTCATAATCATTTGGGTCATGAGCAGGCGTAACCTTTACACAGCCTGTTCCAAATTCCATATCTACATAGGAATCAGCTATAACTGGAATTTTGATATCTGTTCCTGGAATATAAACTTCTTTTCCTATAATATTCTTATAGCGTTCATCTTCTGGATGTACCATAATAGCTTGGTCAGCAAACATCGTTTCAGGTCGTGTAGTGGCAATTGTAACAAAGCCTGTTCCGTCAACAAATGGATAGTTGAAATGATAAAATGCTCCTTCAACATCCTTATGTTCTACTTCAATATTAGATAAAGCGGTACGTGCTTCAGGATCCCAGTTGATAATTCTTTTTCCTTGATAGATGTATCCTTTTTTATAAAGCGTAATGAATACATAATTTACTGCTTGATTGAGCTTTTCATCTAAGGTAAATCTTTCTCTAGTGTAGTCTAAGCTTAATCCCAAGGCTGCCCACTGTTTACGAATGGTTGCAGCATAATCTGCTTTCCACTGCCATGCAACCTTTAAGAATTCTTCTCTACCAATATCATATCTAGAAATTCCTTGTTGTTTCAACTTTTCATCTACTTTAGCTTGAGTTGCAATACCTGCATGATCCATACCAGGAAGCCATAAGGCGTCAAATCCCTGCATTCTTTTTCTTCTTATGATGACATCCTGAATAGATGTATCACAGGCATGTCCTAAATGCAATTTTCCTGTAACATTTGGTGGTGGAATCACAATAGTAAATGGTTCCTTAGATTTATCCCCTGCAGTGAAAAAACCACCCTTTAACCAGAAATCATATTTTCCTTCTTCAACTAATTTAAAATCATATTTTGGTTCTAATACTTTAC
>JAIDMV010000222.1 GCA_029050385.1 Anaeroplasmataceae bacterium
TTTGACATAGATCTAGTAATTGATATATTTAAATAAAAAAGCAATGATTTGTAGTTGCTTGAATATTTTATCTAATCAATAAATTATAATTACTCAATTGCAATAAAAACATCCATAAATTTTGTGTTATTTGTATCGTAATATTCATATTCATAACAGGATAACACGGCAGGATCTCGTTTCTCTTTAATTCCGTTGATTGACATATACGTCTTTAATGCTTTATAGGCGTTTGGAATTACGGAGAACTCTCCGCCTGCAGTTTCTTTTAGCGTAATCTTAACATAGTTTTGTCGATTTTGGAATTTGATTACTGCATCAATATCTCCTTTATCATTTCCATCAAGGAGCAAGGCAGCTTCATAGCCTCTCATATGGTATTTGTTTCTCTGTTCCTGTGAAACATGCGAAAAATCCCAACCGATAATATATGGATTCTCTATTCTTAAATGCTTTGCCCATCTCTCCACGTGTGCAATCGCATCCTCTTCAGGCTCACAGCTAACAACCGCATAACTTAATATATTTAAAGGGTGCGACTGATACGATTTTGATATCTGAATATAGCTGGTGGCTATAATCAAAATTTCCTTTCAGCAATTCGTCAATGGTACAATGAAACATCTCGCCAAGTTCGAATAGTTTTTCAATTTCTGGTAAAATTGATCCTAACTCCCATTTGGAAATGGTTTGACGACTAACATTTGTTTTTTCAGCTAATTCCTCTTGAGTCATTCCTGACATTTTTCTTAAAATTTGCAAATTTTTTCCGAAATTCATTATATTTTTCTCCTTGTTTTTAGTTGAATTCATTATCTCATATCTCTTGCATTTCGTCTACCCAATACAAAGTGCTTTTTGTTTCCATACCGCACTTTTAAGTTGCGATAGCCATCTCTTTTTATTTTATAAGCAGTATGCTATAATAAAAATGAGGTGGTTTTTTTGAGTGATTTTTATAGCCTTCATTCTAAGGGGTATATAGAGGCTACAGAATATTGCGATATGTCCGTTCAATATTCTTTATTTGAAGAACAATTGAATAAAAATGCCAGTTGTATTTTAGACTTGGGTTTTGGCAGTGGAAGAGATTCTTTGTATTTCCAGAAGAAGTATGAGGTTTATGGTATAGATGTAACAGAAGAGTTTTGTGAGTATGCAAAAAAGTTGGGTCTTAAGAATATCTATCATATGAAAGCACAGGATTTAAACTTTGTGAATCAGTTTGATGGGATTTGGGCTTGTGCAAGCTTACTTCATATTCCCTCAGGTGAATTAATTGATGTATTTAAAAGATGCCATAAAGCTTTAAAAGATAATGGAATACTTTATTGCTCTTTTAAATATGGTGAATTTGAAGGAATACGTAATGAAAGATATTTTACGGATATGAATTTAGATCGTTTAAAAAGCCTTATAGATTCGTCTCAATTTAGAATTGTTAATGAATGTATTACATTAGATGTCAGACCAAATCGAGATGAAGAGTGGTTGAATGTTGTATTAAAGAAAATAATTTAATAAAAAATATTGTCTTTTTTACGCCTTTAATGGTATAATCAATTTATCATTAGGAGGAAAAATATGTCTAGAAAAGGTAGAACAGGTTATTTAGGAATGTTTGCTTTTGCAGCAATGCTATTAAATGCAATTGCTTGGATTATCAAAATTGTATTAGATGCTTTGAAAGTAAATAATTCAATTGGTGGTATTCTTACAGGTATTGCAAGTATATTGCTATTGATTGTTGTATTCGTGTCAGCATATGATTACGCAAGCAGACAAACAAAAGGTTGGAGAATCGTATTTTGGGTTTTAGCAATAGTTTCATTGCTATCTATAATCTTAGGCTTAGGACTTCCAAACTTTATGAAATAAAACAAAGGGACCATCTTTTAGTTGGTCCCTTGTTTTTAATTGATTAAATAGATGTGTGCCATAAGTATTGAAGCAAAGAGTGTCCATAAAAGATAAGGAACAAATACGTAAAATTCTTTTTTACTTTGCTTGAAGCTTGTAATAAATAGAAATAAACCTGTAAGAAAGCAACAGAAGGTTACTGCAAAGGTTAGAAATAAGTTATGATCAATAAAGAATACTTTATTGAAAAAGAAACTAATGATATAGTTGATAAAAAAATATACCATCATTTCTTTCGATAAATCATGATGAATAATCTTTATTGCTAAATACATACTAAATATAACATAGAGAATTGGCCATGCTATAGCAAAGAGAATTGAAGGTGGCGCATAGCTTGGCAGATTCAATGATTTGTAATAAGCTGGATCTGCTTTAAAGAGTAAAGATGGAATAAAATAAAGAAGTAAACAGACTGCGAAAACTACTCCGATTTTTATGTATTTCATGAAATGCACCTCTTACTATAGTTTATTCTTAATGCTCAAATCTTATTCATGAAAAAAGGGGAATCCTCCCCTTGATTTATTTGATAAGCATACGGATTTCGCTATTGCAAGCATCCATCACATACTCTATATTTGTTTTTAATTCTCCACTGATTATTTTGGTTGCGATAAAGGTTTCAATGTGCTTTTGAATATAGCGTTTTACTGGACGTGCTCCAAATTCGATATCAAAGCTTTGATCTAAAATGTATTTTTTTAATGCGTCTGTAAAAGTGATATTCAGTCCTTGAGATAGTAATCTCATATCTAAATCTCTAAGCATTTTTGTTACAATCTTCATTTGAATATCTTTGGATAGAGGATGAAAAGTAATGATTTCGTCAATACGATTTAAAAACTCTGGTTTAAAGTATTGCTTTAATAATATTGAGATTTCTTTTTCATCCTTATTAGAAAGAAGGAGTTCACTTCCTATATTAGAAGTCATTATGATAATCGTGTTTTTGAAATCCACAGTTCTTCCTTGAGAATCAGAGAGTCTACCATCATCTAGGATTTGCAAAAGAAGATTAAACACATCGTGATGTGCCTTTTCTATTTCATCAAACAAAATGATAGAATAAGGATTTCGTCTTACCTTTTCTGTGAGTTGTCCACCCTCATCATAGCCAATGTATCCTGGAGGTGCTCCAATAAGCTTGGCAACGCTATGAGATTCCATATATTCTGACATATCAATTCTTATGATATGGGATTCGCTGTCAAACAAAGTATCAGCTAGGGCTTTTGCAAGCTCAGTTTTACCGACACCTGTAGGACCTAAAAATAGGAAAGAACCGATTGGACGATTTTCATCCTTTATGCCAGCTCTCTGACGAATAATAGCATCACTGATTAGACCTACAGCCTCATCCTGCCCAATAACACGTTTTTCTAAGGTTTCCTTAAGATGAAGAATTTTTTCTTTTTCTCCTTGCATCAATTTTGAAATAGGTACATTGGTCCACTTTGCAACGACCTCTGCAATATCCTCTTCATCTACAGCTTCAGAAAGAAGATGATTTTCTTTACTACGATTCTGATAGTCAGTAATTTCTTTTTCTAATGTAGGGATTGTGGAGTATTGGAGTTCAGATGCTAATTTATAGTTTCCTTCATTAAAAGCTTTTTCTAGTTCAAATCGTTTTTGATCTAAAGACTTTTTCATTTCTTTAAAGTGAAGAAGTTCTTTTTTCTCCTTTTGCCATTTTTCTGTCAAAACTTTGGCTTCCTCCTCTAATGTAGTAAGCTCTTTGTTGATATCCTCAAGACGCTTTTTAGAAGTGGAATCAGCTTCCTTTTTTAATGCCATTTGCTCAATTTTTAATTGTGCGATTTTCCTATCTAAGTCATCTAATTCAGCAGGTTTAGAATCAAGTTCCATGCGACAAGAGGCACAGGCTTCATCAATTAAGTCTATAGCCTTATCTGGTAAAAAACGATCTGTAATATAGCGATTGGATAACGTTGCAGCTGCAACAATCGCATTATCTGTGATAGCTACTCCATGATGAAGTTCAAAACGCTCCTTAATACCTCTTAATATAGAAATAGTATCTAAGACGGTTGGTTCACTGACTAGGACCTTTTGAAATCGTCTTTCTAAAGCACTATCTTTTTCTATGTATTCTCGATATTCCTTAAGAGTAGTAGCACCGATACAATGAAGTTCTCCACGTGCAAGCATAGGCTTTAGCATATTGGAAGCATCTAGTGCACCATCAGATTTGCCTGCCCCTACAATCAAATGAATTTCATCGATAAACATAATAATATTACCATCAGATTCTTTAATCTTGTTTAAAACAGCCTTTAAACGCTCTTCAAACTCTCCGCGGAATTTCGCTCCTGCAACTAAGGCTCCCATATCTAGCTCAAAGATTTCCTTGTCCTTTAAAGAAGAAGGAACATCATTTGCAACAATTCTTCTAGCTAAACCTTCAATAATAGCTGTCTTACCAACACCTGGCTCACCAATCAGTACCGGATTGTTTTTTGTTTTCCTAGAAAGGATTTTGATAATACGTCTAATTTCCTCATCTCTTCCTATGACAGGGTCGATTTTTCCGTTTCTGGCTAGTTCAACTACATTTCTCCCGTATTTTTCTAATACATTTTCATTTGTGTTTTGTTGTTCCATAGTAAAAACCTCACTTTTCATTTATAGTTTATTCCAACCATACTTATATTATACTCTTATTTTTGGCACTGTCAATATATGAGTGCCAAAAAAGTTAAAATTGAAAGTTTTGGTTTGACTTTAGGTATAGAGTTTGATATAATCTAATACGCTATAATGAGATGACAAAATGGCCCTGTAGCCAAGTGGTAAGGCACGGCACTGCAACTGCCCGACCATCAGTTCGAATCTGTTCGGGGCCTCCAGTAAAATTTTGACGCTTATTATAGCGTGTAAAAAAGAGCTGCTTTAGCTCTTTTTTTATTTCTTTCAATACTTGTTGAGAAGAATTCTTTTAAAAAAGAAAAATAAGGACAAAATATGTCCTAATTTTATAGTATTAAATAAAGTTCTTTTAAATTCGCTAAATTTCTTGTATAATGGAATTATGAAAGGAAGGTTTGAAGAGATGAAATTTAAAAAAATATTAGGTGCTTTACTTTTGGCAGGAGCAGTTGTCTTTGGGCTTAGTGCTTGCAATGACAATTCTGAAGAAAAACCGGAAACTCCTGAAATAGAAGTTATCTTTAATACAGATGGTGGTAGTACTGTTGACAAGATAAGTCTAAAGGAAGAAGGAACAGTTGAAAAGCCTACTGACCCTACAAAAGAAGGATATGTATTTGAGGGTTGGTATAAGAATTCCGCCAAGACTACAGAGTGGGATTTTGCAAAGGATGTTGTATCTACTAGTACAACTATATATGCAAAGTGGGCTAAAATATTGACTTGTGAAGAAGCTACAAAACTTTGTGAGCCAGATGGGTATCAGTCAAAAGAACGTGTTTATATTCGTGGTACAGTTGATAAAATTTCAAATCCTACTTATGGAGAAATGACAATATCTGATGCAACAGGTTCTCTTTATGTATATGGAACATATAGTTCTGATGGGAAGCTCAGATATAGTGAGTTAGAGGATAAGCCATATGCTGGAGATGAGGTATTCTTATCTGGTGTACTTAAAAACTTTAAAGGACAGGCAGAATTATCTAGTGCTTGGATTTTAGAATTTACGCATGCTGAAGTGAAGTTTGATGAGTCACAATATTCTAAGATGTCTGTTGCAGAGGCTCGTTCTGCTGCAAAGGATACCAAAATTATTTTAGAAGGTGTAGTTGCAAAAATCACTTATGCAAATGGTATGATTCCTAGTGGATTCTATTTAGTTGATTCAACAAGCTCAATCTACATTTATGATTCACAAGTCACACCTAGAGTTGAAATTGGAAATAAGGTAAAGGTGGCTGGAGTTAAGGATTTATGGATATTAGATACCGAAGCTAGCAATGCTTCTAAGTTTGGTTATAAAGGCTGTTGTCAGTTATCTAATGCCCATCTTTTAGAAAATGATGGAAAGAAGAATGCTTATGACAAGAGCTGGATTGAAAAAACTACAGTGAAAGAAATCATGGATACACCAGTATCTGAAAATATCACAACCTTAATTTATAAGGTAGATGCTTTGGTGAAGAAGGCTGAGGGTACAGGCTTTGTTAATTATTATTTTGATGATATTGATGGAGTTACTGGCTCTTATGCATATACACAATGCAATGGTAGTGATTATAGTTGGTTAGATGAATTTGATGGTAAGATTTGTACAGTTTATCTTTCAGCAATCAATGCTAAATCCTCTGCATCTGGTTGTTCTTGGCGTTTCTTCCCTATTGAAGTAATAGATGAAGGATATACATTTAATAAGGAAGATGCTCCAAAATTTGCTGTAAATTATTATGGCGTTGGTCAATTTGAAAAGAAATATACTGGGGATCCTGAAAAAGAACTCATAACAAGTGTAACACAAAAATTAATTGATGTAGAGAATATAAAATTAGAATATTCATCAAGTGATATCAACGTTGTAAGTTTTGATGTAGAAAATGAAAAACTTATTATGCATATGCATGAAGAGGGTACTGCAACAATCACAATAAAAGCAACCTATTTAACCTATGAATATTCTACTACAGTTCAAGTAGAATATAAGAAGGTTGTCATCCCTGATACGATTTCTGTAGGAGAAGCTATTGCTGCTAATCCATTAGATGGTGGTACAGAGGTTGTTGTTCGTGGAATTGTAGGTCCTTCCTTGGTCAATAGATCTGGATTTTATTTAATTGATGAAACAGGCGTTATTGCTATAACTACTGATGCAGAAACACTTGGAACGGTATCTTTAGGTGATGAAGTTATTTTAAAGGGAACGAGAACATTATTTGGACATGAGGGAGATTATTATGGTCAATCTGTTTTATTAGATTGTGAATTAATTATGAATTTCTATGGCAATCATGAGTATTCTACAGAAACATTTGATCATACAAAGACACTAGATGATCTTTTAAATATGGATATAAAAGAAGACCATACAACACAGGTTTATATTGTTGATGTACAAGTGAAACTAGTTGAATCCCAGTACTTTTCAAATCTTTATATTCTTTCTCCTACAACAGAAAAGCAAATAAACTTATATTGTAGCAGCGCTAACCAGTATAATTGGTTAAAGAAATATGCAGGTGAAAATGGTGAACCTGGCGAAACAATCACAATTGAAATTGCATTATGTAATTGGAATAAAAAGAAACAATTCCCTGGTTGTGTATTGGCTGTTTTAGGTGAAAACGGACAAAAAGAAGTGAATACATTGAATTTTCAAAAGAAATAATTAAATAAAAAAGCCTAACTTCAATTGAAGTCAGGCTTTTTTTCTATTGTATATTGGATTAAAGTATTTTCTTTTTGAATGATTTGTAAAACTTCTAATAAAGAAGATTGGTTTTCATAATAAGATAGATTTATCAAATGGAATAGAAGGGGAGTGTCATAAAAACTTAAAGCATCGATTAATGCATCATAGTTTGTACCATAAAGCCCTTCGATTTGAGGAAGAAGAAATGAAAACAGTTTTTGTTTTGTTGAATAAATCTTAAAATCTATTTCTATTTTTCTCATAGAAACCTCAATATAGAAAAACTGCTATAGTGGTCACTTGTATAGAATATTAAAAAATCCGAAGAAAATACAATGCGTTTTGCATTTCGAGTGGTTCCTGTATAATCGATGTCACACTCTGTGTAGGTCCGACCTTGCTTATAAGGAAGAAGCCCTTCCCTGTTATAAAATACATCTCCCCCTACGCTGAGCTTATTTTCTTTTGTATAGTCAAATCGATTAAATTTATTTTTGGTACAAAAATTATCTGGAAGTTTATGATATGTAAAGATGTAGGCTCCGACTTCCTCCATTGATGTGTAAAATCCACTTTCAGTTATAGATATATCACTTAAAGTGATTTCTATGACATCCATTCCGTAATTTTCAAAATTGCTTTCCCAGTGCGCAGTTAAGATTATATCCTCTGTTATGGAACTAGAAAAATCATAAGGTTCATTAAAAAGATACCAGTCTTCAAAGACAGAGTCATCCTTTGTAGGGTCTTGTGGTCTTATTGCCTTTTGTCCTTCCTCAATCCTTTGACTTTCAATTTCTGTTCCACCATCACTATCAAATTGTACAGTATAAAAGGGAAGTATAGGCGTCTCTATTTCAACTTGACATCCTGGCAAAACAAATAATAAAAATACTAGAAAAAGACTCAACCATTTTTTCATATCATTCACCCACTTTATTTAGTGATTATATCATATGTGACTCTTTTTTTCCTGTTTTTTTGCAAAAATACTTAAAAAAGAACATATTTTTAAGAATTATTTTTAAAAAACCATTTCTTTTGAAAACGTTTTAGTATATACTTATATGTACATAATAGTTTGATTAAGAAAAAAGAAAGGAATATTTTATGAGTAAAGAAAGTATTATTATTCTTTCATGTGTGCTATGTGCATCTATTGTAACATTAGCATATGTGTTTATTCTATTTAGACGTGTAAGTAGAATAAAAATAAACAATTCAAAAGTGGAAGAAATTTCTAAATATATTCATCAAGGTGCAATTGCATTTTTAAAAAGAGAATATATGATTATCATTCCATTCGTGATTGTTTTTGCAATCCTATTAACTGTATTAGGATTTATCCCAGCATTTGAGCATGCTGAAGGAGTAGGCTGGAAGTCAGCAATTTGTTTTGTTGTAGGTGCTTGCTTTTCAGGTGTAGCTGGTTGGATAGGTATGTTTACCGCAACTAAAGCAAATGCAAGAACCGCTATGAAAGCAGATGAAGAAGGAATGCCTCAGGCTTTAAATACAGCATTTAGTGGGGGAGCTGTATTAGGTCTAACTGTTGCTGGCTTAGGATTATTAGGATTAGTTGGCTTGTTCTTTGGTGCATATGCATTATTCGGTGTTGAAGAAGCGGCTAAGGTTGTCAGTGGATATGGTTTAGGCTGTTCTATGATTGCTTTGTTTGCACGTGTTGGTGGTGGTATCTATACTAAGGCAGCAGATGTTGGAGCAGATTTAGTAGGAAAAATAGAAACAGGAATTCCTGAGGATGATCCGAGAAATCCAGCAACGATTGCAGATAACGTTGGGGATAATGTTGGTGATATTGCAGGTATGGGTTCAGATTTAACAGAATCTTATGTCGGCTCTATTATTTCTGTTTTGACGATTGCAGCAACAATGTTGGTAACAAGCTTAGGAGATATTAAGAATTTTATGTTCCCACTGATGATTGCAGGAGTTGGAGTAATCGCTTCTATGCTTGCTGTTATTTTTATTCGATTAAGACAATGGAAAAATCCACATAGAGCATTAAACATTGCAACCTATGTGGCAACGGGACTTGTAATTATTGCGACGCTTTTTATAGGAATATTCTATATGGGCTCTGTCAAATTTTTCTTTGCCGTCCTTGCAGGTTTACTTGCAGGTATTGTGGTTGGTTTTATAGCAGAAATTTATACCTCAAGTGATTATAAAGAGGTAAAACGTATTGCTTATGAATCTCAAACTGGACATGCTACAAATATTATTGCAGGTATGGGCAGTGGAATGAAATCTACAGGACTTACAATCTTAGCGTTAGTAGTAGCTATTGCGGTTGCTTACTTTGTTTGTGGAAGCTATGGTATAGCACTTGCTGCAGTAGGTATGCTTTCTACTTGTGGTATTACAGTTTCAGTAGATGGCTATGGGCCAATTAGTGATAATGCTGGTGGTATAGCTCAAATGTCTAAGCTAGATCCACATGTACGTGAGATTACAGATAAGCTAGATTCTGTTGGAAATACAACAGCTGCAATTGGAAAAGGATTCTGTATTGGTTCAGCGACATTAACCTCTTTAGCCTTAATTGTTGGATATTTTAATGCTTCAGGTGTTGATTTTATTGATATTTCTAATCCAGTATTTATTGTTGGTCTACTTATTGGTGCAATGCTACCTTACCTATTTAGTTCTTTAGTTATTGCATCTGTAGGTCGTGCTGCAAATAAGATGATTGAAGAGGTAAGAGGTCAATTCGAATCAGACCCTGGTATTTTAAAAGGAGAATCTAATCCGAATTATGCGAAGTGTGTAGATATTTCTACAAAGGCATCCTTAAAGGAAATGATATTACCTGGTGTTATTTCTGTGTTTGCTCCTATCGTTGCAGGATTAGTCTTCGGTGCAAGTGGTCTAGGAGGCGTATTGATTGGTGGCTTATTATCCGCAATTATGTTAGCTGTATTTATGGCAAATTCAGGTGGTGCCTGGGATAATGCTAAAAAATATATTGAAGAGGATCATTTTGGTGGTAAAGGCTCTGAAACACATCATGCTGCAATTACAGGTGATACTGTTGGAGACCCTTTAAAGGATACTGCAGGTCCTGCAATGGATATTTTAATTAAGCTAATGTCTATCATTTCCTTGATTATTGCTCCGCTATTAATTAATTATCAAAGTCTTTGGGACTTAATTGTAAAATGGTTAAATAAATAAAAAATAAAATGGATCAGTTTTCTAGCTCGTTTCCATAGGGAATTTTTCCGCATAAGTAGAGTGCACTATACCTTACAAGCAAGGCAGTGCGCTCTTGCTTTACTTGTTCATTTAATTGTAGTATAATATTAGAGTGATAAATAGTAATTTGAAGGGATGATTATGGAATATACATTTAGAAAATGTGTTAAAACAGATTTGGATTTTATCATTGAACTAAAAAGAAAATGTTTCAGATGGTATATTGAAAAGATATATGGCTGGGATGAAAATAAACAGTTAGAATTAACGAAACAAGAAATGTGCGACAATCTTTCTGATATGAAGATTATTCAAGTAAAAGGACAAGATGTTGGTCTTTTCACATTTATTAAAGAGGAAAACGGCGATTATTTAATCGGAATGTTTGCTATATTACCCGAGTGGCAAAATCATGGACTTGGCACTAAAATTTTAAAAGATATTATTTTGGAACATCCAAACACGAGGTTTCACTTAAAAACTTATCAAGAAAATCCCGCTCGCTTTTTGTATGAAAGGATGGGATTTCATAAGTATGACGAAACCGATACGCATTGGTTAATGGAACGTTAAATTTCAATTCATCCAGCAATTTAAAAAGCGAAGAATTTTAAAGTTCTTCGCTTTTTATAATTTCTATGGGAAGTGCGCTTTTCTAACTCACTTTTTTATCCTAGCATGACATCTAAAATCATCATAATTACAAATCCAATGCAAATCCCAATGTTGCATATGTGGCTATGAGAAGAAGGAATGAGTTCATCTACTACAACAAAGATCATTGCTCCAGCAGCAAAGCTCAGTAAATATGGCATGGATGGTTCAATATATATCATTAGCAGATAAGCTATAACACTGGCTATAGGTTCAACTACTCCAGATAAGAATCCTTTCCAAAATGCTTTTAATTTAGAATGTTCAGGAACTAAATTTAAAGATATAATACTACCTTCAGGAATATTTTGTATACCTATACCAAAGCTTAATGCTAAAGCTGTTGTTGCTAAAAAAGCATCTCCATGCATTGCGGCAGCAAAGGCAACTCCTACGGATAGACCCTCAGGAATATTGTGTATAACCACAGCTAAATTGAGCATATTGACATTAACTTTTTTCCTTTTATTCATATAGATGTCAAATAGCATCAATAGAAGCATTCCAAGGACAAATCCTATTGCTGCAGGAATGTAACAGGTATATGGATTATCTCCAGAAAGTTCAATAGCTGGTATAATTAAGCTCCAAATAGAAGCTGCAAGCATAACCCCCGCTGCAAACCCTTGGAGTAAGTTTTTTAGACTTGGATGAAAATCTTTTTTGATTAAAAAAACCAACAGTGAGCCTATCGTTGTTCCTAGAAGAGGAATGATAAAGCCTAGGATTAAAATTTGCATTTTTCTCACCTATCTTATTAATATGCATTAAAAATAACAATGTTTTAGGATTTTTTCTAAAAAAATGTAAAAAAATTAAAAAAATATGCTATAATTG
>JAIDMV010000223.1 GCA_029050385.1 Anaeroplasmataceae bacterium
GTATTTAGAAGAGAATAATATGTTGGACTTTGATGACTTAATCATTAAGACGATTGAGTTATTTAAAAAGAATCCTGTTATTCTAGAAAAATATCAAGAAAAATTTCAATATATTCTAGTTGATGAATTTCAAGATACCAATGATTTACAGTACAACTTGATATTTATGCTATCAGCTAGATATCATAATGTCTTTGTTGTAGGAGATGACTTCCAGTCTATTTATTCCTTTAGAGGAGCAAGAATTGAAAATATCAATCGTTTTAGAGATGATTTCAAAGAACATCAATTGATATTGTTAGAGGAAAATTATAGATCCACATCCCCAATTTTAAATTTGGCAAATGAAATTATTAAGCATAATCCTAATCAAATTAAAAAGGTTATGTTTACTGAAAAAAAAGAAGGCATATTACCTTTTTATTATGAAGCGGTAAGTGGAAAAAGTGAGGCAATGTTTGTTGTCGATAAAATCAAAGAATTTCATTTAGCTGGAGATTCTTATAATGACTTTGCAATACTTTATAGAACAAATTACATTTCTCGTGTATTTGAGGATTTATTGATAAAATATCAGATTCCTTATAAAATTTATGGTGGATTATCTTTCTTTGCAAGAAAAGAAATTAAAGATATGGTTGCTTATTTAAGAGTAATAGTATATCCAGAAGATGATTTTTCTTTCTTACGTATTGTTAATGAACCAAAACGCAAGATTGGATCTGCCCTTCTTGAAAAACTACACACCCACGCGGTAGAAGAAGACACATCTTTATTTAATTCTATTCCAACCTTTAAAGGTACAGGTGCTGGATACAATGCTTTAAAGGATTTCCATACAACAATTCTATCTATAAAAGAACAAATTAATAATATTCCTTTAGTAAAACTAATAGATATTATTTTAGAAGAAACAGGATACAAGGCAATGCTTGCGTTAGAGGATCCAGAACATGAACGTTTAGAAAATGTCTATGAATTGAAAACTGTTTTGAAAGAAGCAGAAGATACTGCTGATGGAGATAACTTTGATAAGCTAGGAAGCTTGTTAAATGATTTATCTTTACGTACAGATGAAGATGATAAAGAGGAAAGAGATTCCGTAATTCTTTCTACTTATCACCAAGTGAAAGGCTTAGAATTTAAAAATGTATTTATGGTGGCTATGGAAGAAGGAATATTTCCAAGTGGATTCCATAGTGACGATTTAGATATAGAAGAAGAAAGACGTATATGCTATGTTGGTGTCACTCGTGCTAAAGAAAGATTATATGTCACTAATGCGAAAGCACGTATGCTATATGGGCATATGGAAATGGAATCCTTATCTCGTTTTGTAAAAGAAATGGGCACAGAGTATTTAAAAAATATTTCTGCAGATTTCTATAAAAAAGCCAAAGAAAAGTATGATAGCTATATAGTAAGAAAACCTAAGAAAGAAAAGCCTAAAACTACAGATGAGGAACATTATCATGTAGGAGATAAGATAGAGCATAAGGCTTTTGGTGTGGGTATTGTTGTCAGTGTTGGAGAGGATAATTTCATTAAAGTGGCTTTTCCTATGCCTACAGGAATTAAGCCTTTAATTAAAGACCATCCCTCTTACAAGAAATTGGAGAAAAAGTAGACATGTGTCAAATTGAACTATATATTCCTAAGAAAGAAGAATTATGGTATAGAAAGCGAATGATGGAAGATCCAAAAACGATGGACTATAATAAAGGATACTTTCTTGATTCTAAAAATTATTATAATGATACGGGATGTATTCTTTTCCCAAAAGAAGATTGGGATGATTGGTATGAGTACTTTATCAACAATGAACCCAAACGCTATTATGCTTATATCTTAAGAAAAAATGATCATACATTTTTAGGAGAAGTTTGTTTAAGAAAAATAGATGATACAAAAGAATATGAAATGGGTATTGTAATAGAAAGCATTCATAGAAATAATGGGTATTCAAAAGTAGCTATGAAGTTACTAATGGAGATTGCATTTGAAAAGTTTCATGCAGAAACAGTTCGTAATACTTTTGAAGAGGAAAGAACGGCAGCCTTACATTTACATTTAAATGCAGGATTTTCTATTTTAAATAAAAATGATAATATTGTTCATTTGCAACTTACAAAAGAACAATATTTTAAACAAAATAAAAGTATGCTATAATAATGGCATATCTGCGGTTATGGCGGAACTGGTAGACGCGTACGTTTGAGGGGCGTATGGGATTTCCCGTGCGAGTTCGATTCTCGCTAGCCGCACCATTTCTAGAAACTATACAAGTAATATCTTATGATTACTTGTTTTTTTGTTTTAGACCACTAGCTAAGTTAGTGGATTATTATATATTTACACCTTATAAATAGGGGACTTTCCTTGTTATAGATTTGTAAGTATGATATAATAGAATATATTAATATATTATTATAAGGAGGGTTTATTTATGAAAAAACGTTCGATACCTATAAGGCTTGCGCTATCTATCATATTTATTGCAATATCTTTTTCACTTTTTGGTTGTAATAGCAATAAATATAGAAATATTTCAAATGATGTCAAAAATTATTATACTCAAAGAATTTCTTTGAAATCAAACGAAAGTTATACGTTTGACGTACGCGAGATATTTAAGGATAGTGGGCTAGAGATAGGAAAATACAAAATAGAAACGTCGAAAGACAAAAACTATACTGTACATGGAGACACAATTACAGCTGTGGGAACGGGAATTTCATCTATATCCGTGTCACTTTATTGTCCCTCCGAAAATACACGTTATGTATGTTCATTGGGAACACTCTATTCATACGATGAAAAAGATTTTACTCCTATATCTACCGCAAGCGAATTGCAGAGTATTACGGATTTAAATGGTAAGTATATTTTAACTGCGGACATTGATTTGAGCAGTATAAAAAATTGGGAACCTATTGGGAATTTTCCTTATTATAACGCGTTTACAGGTATGTTTATCAACCCACACGGCTACAGAATAAAAAACTTAACCATCACGTCTTCTGAAGAGGTTTTTCACGGACCATACGGTGGTTGTTGCGGGGGACTTTTTGGTAGTATACAAGGAGCGTTTTTATATGGAATTAATTTGGAAAACGTTCAAATAGACGTTAGCGATTTTGATGGTCGTTTGTATTCAACTGCAGGCGGCATAGTCGCTCAAACAACTGGATCATATATAAAAGATTGTGCAGTTACTGGGGATGTAAAAGCAGTTGGAACCGCAGGCGGAATTGCAGGAAGTGTCGGTGGAGGTTGTATTGAGAATTGCACATTTTCAGGGAACGTGACTACAAACGAAGAATTTTCAGAATACGCATTATCTGATGGCCAAACAGGTGCAGGAGGTATTGCAGGTTATATAGGAATTCCGTTTTCATTTCAAATCTATCAATATGGTTTAATTGGTTGCACGGCGGAAGGAAAAATAACTGCAGTAAAAAATGCAGGCGGAATTGCTGGTTATATTTGGGGAGGCGATTATGTAAAAAATTGCATTTTCACTGGAGATGAAACAGACATAACAGCCGCTTCTACAGATAAATTATTTGGAAAGGTACAAGAAAAATAATATACAATTTATAGAAAATCCTAAAGTAAATGATCTACAAGGAAGTGGTAATATGTCTTTAAAAAAAGAAAATATAGTTCTTAAAGAAATATCAAAGGAAGATGAACAAGCCTTTTGTGCATTTGAAAAAAGATATAAAAAAGAATGTGGTAATGAAAAAGTACCCTATAGCTTAAATCCTAATAATCTAGAGTATAATGAATTCTTAAAAGAATTAGAAAAATGTAAACACATAGAAACTTTACCTGAAGGCTTCGTTCTAGCAAGATACTATTTAATCTATGTAGATGATAGGCTCGTTGGTGGGATTAATTTGCGTTTAGGTACGAATGATTTTATCCTTAATTCTGCAGGGCATATTGGCTATGGTATTGCTCCATGGGAAAGAAATAAAGGATATGCTAAGGAAGCTTTAAAACGAGTTTTACTTCTTGGCTTAGATTTTGGAATGAAGGATTTCTTACTTACAACAAATTTGGATAATCTTGCTTCACAGAAGGTCATTCTATCCTGTGGAGGTGTTCTTGAAAAAGAAACCATAGATAAAAAGCTTTTCTGGATTCATTTAGGTGAGTATCAAAGAGAAGAAAGTGCCATGGCTATTGTTTTTTATAAAAACAAGATCCTTGCAACTAAAGAATTGATTTATGGTAAGGAAGTTATTTCTTGTCCAAAGGGGCATATAGAAGGAAAGGAAACACATATTGAGACTGCAATTCGTGAATGCTTGGAGGAAACTAATGTTATTTTAACACATAAGAATTATCTAAAAGAAGGAATACCATATCAAATAAAATTTATGGATCATCATAATAAAGCTATTTTAAAAACAATCTTCCCTGTTTGTTTTCAAACTCAGGAAGAGGGAAATTTAATTTCTAAAGAAGAGAGAATTTTAGAGATTAAATATATGGATTTAGCTGAATTTTTAGAGAAATGTAGTTACGATAATGTAAAAGAAATGGTAAAGGGGAGTTTAAAGGATATCTTATGATAATAAATACAGGTCAAAGAACAGATATACCAGCCTTTTATTCAAAGTGGTTTATGAATCGAATAAGAGAAGGCTATGTTTTAGTGAGAAATCCATATTATCCGACTTTAGTGACTAAGTTTTTATTAACTCCAGATATTGTAGATGTCATTGGATTTTGTACAAAAAACCCTAGACCTATGTTTCCCTATTTGGATGAACTAAAACCATTTGGTCAATTTTGGTATGTTTCCATAACAGGCTTTGAAAAAGATTTAGAGCCTAATGTTCCCTCCATTGATCAAGCAATAGAAGATTTTAAATACTTATCTGAGAAAGTTGGAAAGAATGCTGTAGGCTGGAGATATACCCCTATCATTGTGAATGAAAAATATACTGTTAAAAGACATATAGAAACCTTCAAATCTATTGCAAAACAATTAGAAGGATATACCACTTTATCCGTTTTTGGATTTGTTGATTTATATGATAAGTTAAAAAGAAATCATCCAGAAATAAAGGATTGTTCTGATGAAGATAAAATATATATTGCAAAGGAATTCTCTAAAATCGCTAAAGAACATCATATGGATTTAAGATTATGCTCTAAGGAAAAATGGTTAAAAGATTATGGCATTGATGTAGAAGGCTGTATGAGAATGGAGGACTATGAGCATAGTATAAATTCAAAACTCAAAATCAAGCAGAAAATGCAAGCAAGAAAAGGCTATTGTGCCTGTTATTTATCTAATGACATTGGTACATATAATTCCTGTTTACATTTATGTACCTATTGTTATGCCAATGGAAATAAAAATTCTGTGATGAACAACTATAAAAATCATGATGACAACTCACCTTTTCTTATCGGACATTCACAACCAAACGATAAGATAAAAGAGGCAAATCAAGAATCCTATAAAATACCTATCTCCTTTGATTTGTTCCAAAATTTGGATTCATAATCAAAAGACAGGAAACAGAAAATATAATAT
>JAIDMV010000224.1 GCA_029050385.1 Anaeroplasmataceae bacterium
TTTTTAACTTCACTAGAATCCCTACTTATACTTAATAATGAAAATTATTGCACTATTTTTAGCAAAATAAGACTTAAAATAACGCTTTCAGTAATTCATATGTATTATAGCACTTTTATTTTATGGTGTAAATAGAAAACGCTTAATTTTTTTTAAAACGTACTTGATATCTATTTTTCATATGAGTGTTTATAAGAAACCTCATTGACTATTAAAGTGAGTAAGAGTTGGTATATATTTTAATCTGATATATACCAACTCAACCATTTTATCTTAAAGAAATTTCATCAGTAAATTGCCAAATATGTTCTAAATCAAACTCTAAAGTTTCTTTAAAGAACTCGCTTTTCTTTAAATTATTTTCAAAATCGTCTGTTCTACTATCGTAGTCTGAAACGTATTCACCAATAGATGCATAGCAATTTGTTACATATGTATGTCCACCATTATTACTTGTTGTAGAACGGCCAATGATTGGACTACAATTCTTCAATGCGATGGTAAATTCTGTTCCATTATATACACATTCAAACTTACTTACACAATCTTTTAAATTAATTAAACTGTGACCATAATTGTAACCACCAACAATACCACCAGCATATGTTCCAGCAACAATTTTTCCTTCAAAATATACTTTTTCAATATTAAGAGTCATCCAGCTTTGACGATTATCGAAACGACCTAACACACCACCAACATATTGGTCTCCAGATTTACCAACATTAGCTTTTACATAGCAGTTAGAAACATTAATTTCTAACTCTGTAGCTTTTGTTTCATTTTGTACAAATCCAATAATAGCTGATGAACGACTTCCTGTAATAACATGATCTGCATCATTAATTACAGAAATTTGAGAGAAATAGTTTCTGCCTATTCCCACTTGACCAACAACTCCACCAACTCTATCAGAACCAACTGAATTAATATTCTTAATATGTACATTGTGGATATAACCACCAGACATTGTAGAAATAATACCTACTCTCTCTTTATCTGCCTTAGCACTATTTAAAGTGATTTCTTCAAAATCAAGATTCATAATAGTACCATTAGACATTTTATTGATAAGAGATTCAGCTGTAGTTGTTATATTGCTTACTTTATGTCCTAATCCATTTAATAATCCCTTGAATTGTGCTGAACTAGAACCCCATGTTTTATCTGTAAAGTCTAAGTCATTTTGTAATAAATAAATTGTTGTACTTTCAGAAGATCCAGTTAATAGATTATAGAATTCTGTTTCAGTAGTAATATTTGTAACTTTGATTTCTTTTTTATAAACTGCTGAAGTCTTACTTCCGCTCTTGTTTTCTACAAGATAATGGATGAAATATCCACTATCATTAGATTGATTAACATCAAAAGAAACAACGTCATTTCTAAATTCAAATTTTTCTCCAGATTCTTTAACCTGCTCAGCAGTAGCAGTTTCTTCGTTATTAGCTAAAATATAGATATTACCAGTAACATTACTTAATTCTCCTGTTAAATTAAATCCATCACGATTAACAGAAACGCTAACAGATCCTACAAAATCAATTTCTGATGTTGGACTACATACATAAACTGTATAACTATAAGTTTTAGTCTTTGTTGTATCATCTTTCATTTGTACTTGATGAGTAACAGTATAAACACCTGGCTTAGAAGAATAAACGGCATCAACTGTATATTCTTTAGCTGTCTTAGACTCTTGATAAGTATATGTTGTCTTTAAGTTGTATAAGTCTTTAGATAACTCTTTTCCAGAATAATCGGCTAGATTGGTAACAACAAGAGATGGCTCATAGAATCTTTCATATTGATCGATAATCACTTTGTCATCTTCAACGTTCTTAACATACATTTCACCTATACCTGGGGTATCCTGCATTACATTTAAAACAAATTCTTTTTTCTTTGAACTATTGTTATATTCAATTTCTGCTGTAAGAGTCACTTGCTTTGTTTCATTCGTTCTAAATACAGAAATGAAAATCTCCTGAGTTCCAGAAATGGAGTTTCTAATATCATCACCAACAGAAACTAATTTTGTATCTGAAGAACTCCAATAGATGTTACATCCAGCAAAATTAGATGGAGCAAGGAAATCTTGGTATACAGCAGAGGCATTACAATTTACACGTAACGCATCATATGCAGATTGAACTTTAATTTCATCTTCTGTCATATCTTCTTTTAACTCACTTGGAGTGTAATGAGGATATTCATCATATGAAGTCTTTGTTAAATCTGCACCAATGTTAGAAGATTTAAGTTCTCCTGGAACTAAACTCAAGAAATCGCCTAATTGTACAGACCCATCAGCATTTCTCATCGTTTTATGAATGTCACGATTGTTTAATCCGTTTACTGCAGTTAAAGATTTAAAAGATTCATCACTTAATCCATTAAATGGTACACCACATTTAGAAGGATTTAAGCATGATGCATCCAAGTGTTCTGTAATTTGTAAGTAGTTACCTGTACCAGAATAGAAAATAGAATTCTCAGTTGAACCTAAATAACGGTCTGGTTGAGTTGTTGCATTTGTTACATAAGATAATAGATTTGTATAATTATTATAACTATTTGAATCTCTTGCTATATCGAAGTTGCTTGATTCTGCTTCATTAGATCCTTTTGTAGTATTTTCAGGAGCTAATACAACACCATTTTCATCAATTGCAGCACAGTTGTTATAACAAGTACAGTTATTTACAGAAATAACACCTGGGTTTGAGTTATCACCTATACCATGTAGACGGTTATTGAAAGCCACACAGTTTTCCATAACAACGTCACCCTTCATTGTACTACCGCCAAGCTTGAATCCAATTCCATCACCATCACGAGTAATAAAACGTTCTACACCTGCTTCTGTAGTCTTATTTAGTAAGAATCCATTTTCAAATGATACACAGTTGTATAAGAAGACAGTACCAATATTACCACTATCTTGCTTTGCAAACAAATCCCAACCATCATCACTATTACGATATGCAATACAACCATCAAATACATTACCATATCCTACAGTTAATTTAGCTGCAAATCCATCAGCATTCTCACCAAAAGTTACATCGTCATAATTATTGTAAGATGTACAATTTTTAATCAAATTATAAGAAGGCCAGTCTTTAATATTGTCAAATGAACCGCTTCCACGTCCTAATTGAAGACCAGTATCACGATTTTCATGGAATTGGCAATTCTCAATAATATTGTGACTTCCACCAATATATAATCCATTATCACCAGCATTAACTATTTCAAGATTTTTAAAATGCCAATAATTACCATTCAATTCAATTCCACGGTTTAAGCTATTAAACTCTAAAGCACTAAAGTCAAAAATAGCTGGTTCAGTTGAATCATTTTCTAAAGTAATATAATTAAATGGATCGCCTGAAATAGTAAGATTTAATCTTCTTGGAACCATATATCTTCCAGGCAATACCTTTAAAGTATCTCCTTTTTTTAAGGATCCCACACCTGTTATAATGTCATATGGGCTTGTCTCGGAACCATCGTTCTTATCTTTACCATCTGGACTAATATATATTGTTTTTACTCCATCATCCACAGGTGGAGTCTTTGGTTCTTCTTTACATGCCACTAAACTTAATCCTGCCAAAAGAAGTGTTGGAATTATCAAAAATTTTCTTTTCATTTTCATTTTCCTCCCTTTCCTTATGCTGTTACCTTTATAGAAGCTATTCTACCAGCACGTTCAGAACCAATATTTGTAGGTTGTGAAACATTGCTTGAATCATCAACACCACCCACAAAGGTAATTGTATAAGTTCCTGCAGGTAAAGAGAATTCTACAGTTGTATTTGTACTAGAGCTATAAATAGAAATTAAACCTGCAGATGTTTCTGGCACAGATGTGGATTGATGTTGTAATTCACCATCAGAGTTCGTTACTTTTAATAAGGATGTGTTCGTTCCTCCATTAGATGAAACTGACATTGTCAACTTAGAAGTTCCTTCGATAGTAAATGATATAGAACCTGCTTGTGCCACTTCAACACCTGAAACATTCACTTTATCTGACTTAAAGTATTTTAGAACTGTTCCTTGTAATGTGAAGAATTCATCTACCTCACTAGCTGGAAGTGGTTGTTTTCTTTTACTATCTACTTCAACACCTTCTGTAACACCTAAGCTAGATGCAATCAAGCTCTTATTAATGTGGTAATCTGCTTGTGGATTTGGTAATACTTTTACAGGAACAGAGATTACTTTAGTAACATCCATTTCTTTATAAGCGACACTACAATTTATAGTACCTGCCTTGAAGGTATCTATAGTAGAATTTGAGAACTGAGTATTATTAATCTCTGCAGTTGCACCACTCGCATAAGTAACTAATACTTTCCAATCATCTGTACTAAACTTTGATCCATATTCAAATTCTGTAGTTCCTTCTACAAAACTTATAGATTCTACTGGATCCGTTACAGTAATTAAAACAAAGTTTTTCACCGTTAATTCTTCACTAGCATTATCTTGTGAATAATTTTCAGAATATTTAATAACGAGTGGATAAATATTAGGCTGAGTCATATCAACTAAACCTTTATCAATAACATAGTCATCAGCAGTTAATTCTTTTGTCGTTTCATCTGAAAAAACAGCCGTTACTTTTAAATCAGTTAATACTAATTCTGTATTTATTGAGAACACAGCTTGTTCTTTTTCTACCTCGATTCCTACAACATGTGGATCAATCGTATCAGCTATTGACTTCACAGTAACATCATATGAATTTCTACGAACTCTACCCTCATATTCATATGAAACAATTATAGGATAGCTACCGACAACTGTATTGTCAAAACTGTCAGAATTAACAACTACATCATCAGATACATCTGAAGACGTTCCATCTGTAAATCTAGCTGTAACCTTTAAATTGTCTTTGCTAAATTCTTCTCCTAAATAATAGGTATCTTTCACATTAACAGTATTAAGTTGAATTGAACTTATTGATTTCTTTAAAACTGGTGCTGGTGGTGTAGGGGGAACTACAGGTTGAACCGGCTGATTCGTTTTACATGAAACCATAAAAAAAATACTGCCAACAAGTAACATTGATGATATTACTTTTCCTATTTTTTTCATTTTCATTCTTCCTTTCCTTCCTTACCTCAACATATCGAGGTAAACTTTATAAAAAGCTATAATAGCGTTTTCATAGTTCTCTTATATTGTATCATTTAAAAACTATCTAGTCAACAATTCAAAACTTTTTTTTCAAGTTATCTATGACAAAATAAAATGTTTTTCAATTCTCTATATACAAAAAAAAGGAAATCTTTTATAATATTTATGATTGAGGTGACTGCATATGGTGATTGAATTGAATCATTTACAAAGTATAAATGATGCTTTGGCTCAGATGTCTTCAGGTGATATACTGGTCCTTAATGATGGAATCTATCAAGAAAAAGTCGAGATATGGTTGGATGATATAGTCATTCGTGCTAAGCATTCTGGGAAAGCAATTATCTCTAATAAAGATTATTATCATAAAATTATGTCAGATGGAAATGAATGTAACACTTTTCACACATATACAATGTATATAGG
>JAIDMV010000225.1 GCA_029050385.1 Anaeroplasmataceae bacterium
TAGACAGATCGTTAGGAATGTAAAGATAGTATGTAACATCTCGTTTTGTATCATATACACCTTTTTTGAAAATTGTAACAAAATTGTATTTGCTATTATCTTTCGCAAGATTTCTATGATGATTCCAATCATTACCGTCATTGATTGTAACAATAATTAAATTCTTATTATCTTTAATATAGTTAGATACCAGAATTCTTCTGCTTTTCTTTGTAAATCCCGTTTTGCCCCAAAGAAATTCATTATCGCTTGTCACAAGCTTGTGTTTATTATGCCAGCTATAATTTGATTCCTTTGTTTTACAAGTATATTGATGAGCAGAGGATATAGCAACAAAGGTTTCATTTTTAGCCGCATAAGAGCTGAGTAATGCCATATCATAGGCTGTAGAAAGATTATATTCTCTTTCATCTAATCCTGATGCATTAGCAAAAACACTATTCTTCATTCCAATTTTTTTGGCCATATCATTCATTTGCTGAATGAATTTTTTAGAATTATGTCCACTCAAAGCTGAAGCTGCATCATTTGCTGACCTCAGCATTAATGCATGGAGTAAGTCCCTTCTCGTAAGAACTTCATTTTCCTTTAAATATACTTTAGATCCAACCTCTAATGTATCTGCCCTAGTTACTTTTATTTCTTCATCTAACTTATAGTTTTCAATGGCTGTAATTGCAGTCATAATCTTGGCAGTAGATGCAACTAAATATTGTTTGTTTAAATTGCTTCCTTCTAATATACGATTTGTTGTAGTTTCCATAACAATATAGCTTGAATCAGTATTTATTATCGCGTTTACATTTATTGGAATAAATAACATCATGAGCATAACAAGAACCATAATTTTTTTCTTCAAAGAAATCACCTATAATAAGAATATGCATAGGTTTTCTATAATATTATCCAAGCAATTAAAAATCCCTTTTATGAAACATAAAAAAACCGTCAAAAATTCACTGTTTTTTGTACTTAGCCTCTATTTTGACGGTTTAATTTTACTTTGTTATTTACTTTTCTCTAATGCACTAAAAACTAGTTTAATATTTTATTCAGCTGTAATCACAATTGATTCAATATATGCTTTTCCTGCAGTACCTGTAATTGTTATTTCAGCGTTTTCTGTAGCTGTATATACTAGTTTATCATCAACTAATGTATATTCTTCACCATTTAATGTGACACCCTCTGAGTATGGCATAGCTACTGTTACTGTTGAGCCTGCAGCTACCTGATTTTTACTTCATTATCATTCTTTAATGCTACATATTGTCCACCAGTATGTACTACACAATTTGTAAATGTAATCTCAGCTGTGGATTCTACTGCTTGACCATCTGCTGGTTTATCGGCTAAAGATGAAAATACATAATTTAATGTTTCTGCATATGTTGGTGCTTTTGTAATTACTATTGATTCAATATATGCTTTTCCTGCAGTACCTGTAATTGTTATTTCAGCGTTTTCTGTAGCTGTATATACTAGTTTATCATCAACTAATGTATATTCTTCACCATTTAATGTGACACCCTCTGAGTATGGCATAGCTACTGTTACTGTTGAGCCTGCAGCTACCTGATTTTTACTTCATTATCATTCTTTAATGCTACATATTGTCCACCAGTATGTACCACACAATTTGTAAATGTAATTACATCTGTGGATTCTACTGGTTGACCATCTGCTGGCTTATTAGCTAATGAATCAAATACATAATTTAAGTTTTCCGCAAATTCCACAACAGGATCCTGCTCTAAAGCATCCAATGCTGTTTTTGCAGCAGCAATAGCTGCAGTTAAAGCTTCATCATTTGAAGCAGCATTAATTGCAGCCTTTTGTGCTGCTAATGTTGTTTCATAATCAGCGTTTTGTGTATATTTAGTTGCTGGGTAAGCTTTATCTAAATTACTACAAGCATCTTCCTTCTTTTGCTCAAGTGTCTTGAAAAGAACACCAACAAAGCCTAAATAATCACTTGCAGTTCCTTCAATTGTAACAACACCACCAGCAGATATTTCATACTTAACGATTTCACCCTGACCATTAGCTACACTATTCTTATCTCCTTCAACTGCAACACCATCAAGCTTAACTGTTTGTAGTTTTGAATAGTATCCAACTAATATAGTAGCTGCTTTATCAACTTTGAATTCAATCTTTGCGCCAGTACCAAATGTTAACCAGTTTGTAGCATTACCATTGCTTGCACAATTTGTTAAACTGAACTTATGAATTTGGGTAGTTGAATCATTTGCATCAATAGCTGATTCTGGAGTAATTATTGTTTCAATTCCAGTGGTTGCTGAAGTATAATTCGTTCCCTTGAAAGTAACACCAACAGATTCTGAAATCTCATCTGATGTGCATTCAACCTTAACATATAAGATTGGGTTGTTCTCTACAGTTGTATCAGAACGCTCAATATCCCATGTACCTATAGAAGTAATTTCATATGTGAAATATTGTAATCCTGTAGTTTCATCAACATACGAAGTCAATAATTTTGCTTTTGCTGAACCATTCGTAATTGAAGGTGCATTTACTACTGAATTTTGTTGAGGAGCAACAATTACAAATACTTCTGCTACTTTTATTGTAGAAAATGATAATTTACCTGCACTATTCAGCTTAAATCCATAATTAGAAGAAATCTTTTTACCTGCAAGATTTGTAAATGAATATGATTTGTTAAGCTTCTTATTGGCTGAACTATTAACATCAAATGATTCGATACCTGTAGCACCATTCTCTGTAGCAATCGTTGTATCTGTAGTATACCATTCAATTGTTGTCCAATTTGGAGTTGTAGGATTGCATTCAACTGATGCATATACATCACTTCCATCACAAGCTGTTGCAGTAATGGTAACCTTACCCTCTGATAAGAATGTAACCTTACCTGAATATGGATCCACTTTAGCAATGGATTCATCAGATGAAGACCATAAAACGGATGTATTTATAACTCCCTTTGGTCCAATTTCAACTGTGAGAGTCTGTGGAACACCAACAAGTTGCTGTGGTTTAAGACCTTTAATCGTTAATGTTTCAGCCTTCTTATCTTCAATGGATGAATCAGGAGTTACAACAATCTTTGTAATATATGTTGTAGCCTTTGCCGTAAGAACAAATGATTTAGCATCTTCATCGTATATTATATAATCATTTTCAACTTCATTATTAGTAGAACCATTATTAAAGAACATGATCATCTTGCCTGTTTGTGTATCAGCTGTTGCTTCAGCAGTTCCAGTGTAATAACCATATACTTCAATATAGCACTTACCATTTACTGGAATTGTGATTGTAGCACCTGGTTGGCCAACATAATGCGTTTTACCATCTTGGAATTTAAATCCATCGCATAAATCATCATTTTCTCCATTTACCATAAAATTGTAAATAACTGGATCCCCTAGCGTATCGCCTTCTAACTTATCTGAAGAAGTATCTTTTGCTACAGTCCAACCCATAGAAGTGATGAAAGCATTGATATCCCAGTTAGAAGTTGTATCTGTTACATATCTAAGCTTTCCAGTATCAAATACTCTATTAAGAATTGCATTTCTACCATTAAATTCTGTTGCAACAGTATTAGCATCTAAAATATAATCCTTTTGCCCTGTAATTCCGATAGAATCAGCTGTTGCCTTATCCATTTTCCATCCAACTGTAGTCTTTGCAAATGGTGTTGCAATCTGACTCTTATACCAAGGACCATCAGATAATTCGATGCCTTCACATACTGTGTTAATATATGCAACCTGATTATAACATCCTGAGCTCCATGGTGTACGAGCCATATATGTTTTTTGACCATGTGCCTTTGCCTCAGCAGATTCCTTTACGGTTGAATTATAAATTACTAATCCCTTACCTAACTTTAATGTTTCAGCCATTTTTGGGGCTGTTATATATGTATTATGTGTGTTAGCAGAGGCATCATAAACAGATACAATTTCACAATTTTCATATAATGCAACTTTTCCGCCTGCTTCCATCCAAATGAAGTCAACATCACCTTCAATATAGCATCCATAGAACCATGCCTTGCCAATCGTTCTTAATGTGTCTTGATGAGACTTAAATCCACAATTGTATGCAGCTGTATACCCTGTTGAGTCTGTACCAAGAACCTCTGCCTGAACATCACCAGAATGATCTGCACGATACCAATCGCTTTCTAATGTTAAATTCTCAAGAATTATATTTGCAGATTCCTGAATTGAAATTAAGCATCGATTCTTAGAATCACAACCAGTTTCACCAGGCATCTTACTTCCATGCCCCTTAATGATTACATCTGAACCATATTTAGCATCTGTAGAACCAGAAATTCGAATAGTTGCAGAACCTTTATACATTAAGCCATTCTCATTATACGTTCCCTTACCTAGAGTAATAATATACGTATCCTTTGAAGTTGTTGGTATTGCAGCAAATGCCGCTGCAAGTGTTGCATACTCAGTTCCATTCATAACTATCTTTCCATCTGCAACTTTAGCTAATGTCCACTGTGCTACAATAGTGATATTTGCAGTAATTGCCTCATCCATTGTCCAAGCAGTATCATTTGCTTTCCATCCAGCAAACTCATAGCCTTCTCTTGTTGGTTCATTAACTTCTGTTAACTTCTGTCCCTTTACAACATCCTTTGTTGTAGGAGTTGAACCATCATTTAAATCTATGGTTACTGTCCAGTATTCTACTGGGTTTTCACTCCACTGTGCTACAATGGTAATATTTGCAGTAATTGCTTCATCCATTGTCCATGCAGCATCGTTTGCTTTCCAGCCAGCAAACTCATAGCCTTCTCTTGTTGGTTCATTAACTTCTGTTAGCTTCTGTCCCTTTACAACATCTTTTGTTGTTGGAGTTGAACCATCATTTAAATCAATAGTTACTGTCCAGTATTCAACTGCTGGTGTGTTTTCTGTCCACTGTGCTACAATGGTAATATTTCCTGTAATAGCTTCGTCCATTGTCCAAGCAGCATCATTTGCTTTCCAGCCTGCAAAAGTATACCCTTCTCTTGTTGGTTCAGAAATGCCTGTTAGCTTTTGTCCCTTTTCAACTTGTCTTGTTGTTGCCTCAGTTCCATCATTTAAGTCTATGGTTACTGTCCAGTATTCTTTTGCTGGAACTGCTGTCCATTGAGCAACAATCGTAATATTTCCTGTGATAGCTGTATTCATTGTCCAGTCAGCACCATTTACTTTCCAGCCAGCAAATGTATATCCTTCTCTTGTTGGTTCAGGCACCCCTGTTAGCTTTTGTCCTTTTACAACATCTTTTGTTGTTGGAGTTGAACCATCGTTTAAATCGATTGTTACTTTCCAGTATTCTACTACTGGAGTATCTGGTTCTTTTTTATCTGTCTTACAGCTTGTTAGTGCAGTAGCAGATACACCTAACAATGCTGATAAACAAAGAAGAGAAACCAAAAATTTTCTTTTCTTCATAGCTTTTTCTCCTTTCAATTATAGCCTATGAAAGCGCTTGCTTCATTATAACATATTAAGCATTATCCTGTCAAATAAAAGAAGGAATAAGATAGCTTAAAAT
>JAIDMV010000226.1 GCA_029050385.1 Anaeroplasmataceae bacterium
GAATTAAAATAAGCCTCTGTAATTTCTTCTGGGCTTTCCTTACACCCTGAAGTAATCCAATAATAGATTACATTATATAGAGCACCAGCATAAGAATAAAATGGGTATTTATATAATTGTTTTTCATGTTGTAAATCTGTGCTTGTAATTATATATTCATTAATTGCATCTAAAAACATTTGTCCTAGTCTAGCATGGAATAAGGATTGCAATTCCATTTTGTAGGATAAAACATAGGTGAATGTACGAAGTACGTTGTCATATCTAGCAATATGTGCTAAATCGGCAGCGTATTTTTCTTTGTAATGCAGAAGAAGGGAATTTAAGAAATAAGTGATTATATCTTCCTTTGTTTTAAAATTACGATAGAAACTGGCTCTTGCAACACCAGCTTTTTTAACAAGTTCTTTAATAGTTATGTTTGATAAAGTTTCTTGTTCTAAAAGTATAAATAGAGCCTTTACCATTGCATTTTTTACTTCTAAATTAATTTCTACCCGCTTATCCATAGACAAAACCCACCTTTTATGTCTCACATATGTTATGTATAATTTACATGTTTCAATTATAACATATAGGAGTAGTATTATGAAGAAAAAGATTATTAAAAGAGTTTTACTCATAGTTTTATGTGTGATTTTAGGAATTACACTTGTTGGTACCATTACAGTTTATTCTGTTTGGCACAACGAGATTGACACAGCTTTCTCTTTTAAAAAATTAAGAAATAGAAATGAGGACCACAAGGATGGGGCTTTATATGAGATGACTGTTAGTGGAGATTATTATTTTGAGGAATTCAGGAAAAAGGGAGCGAGTTCAGACTCTGAGTTGATTAGCTACATAACAAGCCATATTACAAAGGGACTTATTCCAATGAAGATAAGTGAAAGTGAAATTGGATGTTCAGCATTTACTGCAGAACTTGAAAATGGCGATAGAGTGTTTGGTAGAAATTACGATTTTGCAAGAACCAACACCTGTATTGTAAAAACAAATCCTTCTCATGGATATAAGTCTATATCAACTATTGATCTTCAATTTTTGGGTCTTGCTACAGATAAGGATGTAACTGGATTAATGAATACAATTACTGCCTTAGCTGCTCCATTTGTACCATTAGATGGCATAAATGAAAAAGGAGTATCTTGTGCAATTTTCATGTCTTATCAAGGTGGAGAAGAAACGATTGCAACCAATCAAAAAACAGACAAGCCAGATATAACATCTACAACAATGCTTCGATTAATATTGGATTATGCTGCAACGGTAGAGGAAGCAGTTGATTTAGTTGAAAAATATGATTTGCATGATTCAGCTCAAACGAGCTATCATTATATGGTCGCTGATGCAAATGGAAGAAGTGCTATTTTAGAGTGGGTAAATGGAACAGATAAAACAGATAATGATGGAACTAAGCGTAAGCTTGTTGTTACTTACAATGATCAAGATAGTCATATTGGTCAAAGGGAAGCAGATGCAGATTATCAATGGATAACGAACTTTATTATTCAACCAGATTACTACGAAAGTGATGAAGATAAAGCAGGCTTTGATCGTTACAATATTATTTATAATGGCTTATATAAGACAAATGGAAAATTAAAAGACGAGCAAGCTGCAATGGATATTTTAGAAAGTGTTGGACAAAGATATTATAAAGAAGGACATAGTGGCTGTACAGTTCATAGTGTAGTATATAATTTAACAAAAGGAACATCCTATTTTATTCCTAATGAAAACTACAAGGATGAAACAGCTAAATTCCACTATAGTTTATAATTTTAAAAGCTAATTCTTTAACAAGAGTTAGCTTTTTTCTTTTTAAAAATAAAAAGAGGAAATTGATTCCTCTTAATAGTTTTCTGGATAAATTTGGAAGAAGCTTTGTTCCTTCATGCAGACTGGACAAACTTGCGGTGCTTTTTTTCCGTGGTGAATATGTCCGCAATTTCTACATTGCCAGGTTTCTTCATCGATCTTTTCAAACACTTCATTGTTTTCCATATTGGAAGCAAGTTTATTATAGCGTTCCTCATGATGTTTTTCTATCGCTGCAACACCTTTAAATAAACGTTCTAATTGAGGAAATCCTTCCTCTTTGGCAGTCTCAGCAAATTCTTTATACATTTTTGACCATTCAAAATTTTCTCCACTTGCTGCAGTTTTTAAATTAGCTAGTGTGTCTTCTAGAAGTCCTAAATTATTGAACCAAAGACGAGCATGTTCTAATTCGTTATCCGCAGTGTATTGAAAGATTTCGGCTATTTGTTCATAGCCTTCTTGTTTTGCTTTCTCTGCAAAATATGAGTATTTTGCATAAGCCTGCACTTCACCTGTAAATGCAGTCATTAAATTTTTTTCTGTTTTTGTGTTTTTTAAATTCATAATATTATCTCCTTGTATAATTAATATTACCTTATTTCAATCTTTTTATACCCTTAGGCCTAGCCCATATTTCTTTTTAATTCAGTTTATGATAAAATACTAAAAAGGAGCGTTGGTAGAATGAAAAAGAAGATCGGAATATTCATTTTTGCACTTGCCATTGTATTGTTTTTATCCATGCCAAGTTTTGCATATAGTAACTATCCTTTACCAGTACCAACTTCAAATTATGGATTAGTACCCAAGAATCGAACCAATTCAAATTTGGTATGGGATGAAGCTACATTAGAATTTGAAATTTCTGAGTTCCCCTCAAATTATGATACATACTTTTCAACAAATCCCAACACACTAACATCTACGTATCTAATTTCAAATAATTCCAGGCAGTCTATTAAGGAAACCTTTTACTTGCCGTTTCGTGAAATCAATGGATTAAGCTCCTATGTAAAGTCTCGTACAAGCATTTATATCAATGATATAAAAATCAATCCAACTATACGGTATATGTTTGGTTTTGATGAATACGATTTTTATACGCCACAAGGTGCAAACCTCTCTAACAAATATACGTATTATTCAAGAGAATTCAATTCAGAGGCGATAGTTCATAAATTAACCTTACAGGCAGATTTCACAAATCAGGCTATTGAAAGTGCTGAAGTGAATTTCGCTATATCTAATGATGCAAAAGCAAGAATATTAATAGATGATTTTTCACAAGCGTATTCTGATGGAAAAAAGATTATTTCTTTTGATGTAACTGAAAGAAATTCGTCTCATGATTTATATTGTATTGGTGAGATTCCAGAGTATAGTATCGACTCTCTCGCTACTATAACAGTAGAAGAAAGTTCTTTAAGTTTACTAGATTTCTTTAACCAATATCGACCAAATTATATTACAGAAGTAGATTGGTTTAATATTTGCTTAGAAAAGTTAAAAGACCGAACAAAATTGGAAAGATTATTTGTAATACCTACTTATAGTTTTCAAACCTTAGATAATATTTTAAATATAATGGAATTTGATGTTTTTATTGATGGGGGTCAATCCATAAAAATTGTTACTAATAATCCACTTTTTCCTATTGGTATGGCTGGTGAAGAAGATCAGTGGAGATTAAGTGGATATCTCTTTGATGAAATTGCAAAAGTAAAGGTTAAAGTAAACGCCATATGCTTCTTAGAAGAAATAAATGGAACCCAGCAGCATAAAAAAGCAAAAGAATTTCAATTGGATGAGTATTCTAATACATATACATTTGTATTAAATACTACAGCTAATGGAGAAGGAGGCTACCATCTGGTTTTGCCACAAGATCTTTCCTTAGTTCTTCAGACAGTATTGTCATGTCTATTTTATGTCATTCCGATGATTGCGATGGTCGTACTATTTTGTTTGAGAAAGACTAAGAAAGGTTACATCCTTTTATATTTACAAAAAATTATTTCGTATTCTTTATTTTTCTTTGGATTGTTTGGTTTAATATTTTATCCTGAAAATTTAGCAATGCTGATTGTGTTGTTTTGTATATTCGGAATATTAACAATTCTTAATGTGATAGAGATAGTTACCAAAAATACACGAAGCTTTGGAAGACTTGAATTTGTTACTATGTGCTGGGTTGTGGCAATTTATAATTTGGCTATAGGAGTACTCTTTGGAGCGTTTATAGGGCTTTGGATCTTTAATCTAGGTATATTCATTTCTATTATTTTCCGTATCTCAAATAAAAACAAGCAAGCAAATTTAGATAAGGAAAAGTATTTGCCTTTTGGAGTACTATATAATATAGAACGCTGGATTACTTATTTTTATTTCAGTAGCACTATGGCAATTTCCTATGTTCTTTCATTGGTATACAATGCGTTTGGATATTTCTTCTTAGCACTTTTCTTAATTCTAGTTTTCTATTATATAGGCGCCATCCTAAAGAATGTTCTTTTATTTATGAAGCCAATTCGCATATATGCTAAAGATGTGGATATCAATAAACTAGAAACAAGCATTCAAAAGTTACAAGCTCTTCCAGAAATTCATCCAGAAACGATTAATTATTACAATCTAATATTAGCTCAGTTTTTCTTGGCTCATAGTAAAGAAAAATGTAGAGAATATCTAAAGAAGTGTTATTACCCTAAAACAAAAAGCTGTATTATTTCCTATAGAGGGATATCTTTACGGTATGGTATGACAAAAGAAGAGTTTGATCATTCTTTTGAAGTACTGAAAAAAGAATTCTATAATAATAAACGTGCGATAAAATCATTTAAAAAGTTTTATGAATTTTGGCTTCCATATTATGGAGTTAATCCAACAGTAGATGTTAAGAAGACGTATAATTACCATAGAAAGAAGCATACATATAATAATGCTGTTTCTTTATTTGTCCTCATTTATTATTATAAAAATGAAGGAAATCTTGCAAAGGTAAAAGAATTAAAAAATGAATTTATGAAAAACTTCTCTATGTTAGAAGAATTTGTAAAGGATTTAAACTCTATAGAATAAGTAAAAAGGCTTAGATTTATCTAGGCTTTTTTTCGTCTGCACTATAATTTTTGCAAATCATCCATTTTGTTAAAAAAACTTCTTGAATTTATGAAAACTTGTGCTATAATAATAATGCACAAAAAAATTGCCGCAGTAGTACAACGGTTAGTACCTATGCTTGCCATGCATATGATGGCGGTTCGATTCCGCTCTGTGGCTCCAATTTGATATTGTGAATTTAGAAAACTCGAATTCTAAATTTATAATAAAGTAAAAAAGCCTAGTTAATACAATTTGTCGAGGAATTGTAATAATTAGGCTCTTTTCTTTTGAGTATAGGTGATAGAATGGAACTAATACATAAAAGTTTAAGAAGAGATGAATGGGAAAGATTTATAAAGAAAAATATAAAAACAGTATTAGTTGATGAGAAAGGATTTTGTGGTACAGTTGGGTTACTTACTATTGAAGAAATAGAAAAGCCATTGGTTATTACGTATCCAAATTATCAAGTTACAATAGCAGATAAGAACTATAAGTGGTTACAGTTTGCCCCTAAAAATGAAAACTGGTGGCTGACGGTATTATATGATAATGAAGATCATTTTATTGAAGCTATTTTGATATTACTAAAATAAATTATTTTACTGATGAGAATAATCCGACATTTATTGATATGTATTTAGA
>JAIDMV010000227.1 GCA_029050385.1 Anaeroplasmataceae bacterium
ATCCTATAAAGTAACATTTTAAAATATTGTCCTTCTTATCCGCTCCATAGTTTTGAGCAATAAAGCTAGCAATCGCCATATAGAAGGCAGCCATCAAATCATAAACTAAGGAATCTGCATTTGCAGCTGCTGCATTTCCTTCTACCATAATTGTATCAAAGCTATTTACACCAGATTGAATGAACAGATTAGCCATAGAGAAAATGGCATTCTGCATACCTGCTGGTAAGCCTAAGGATAAAATCTCTTTTGCTTCCTTCTTATATATTTTTAAAAGGTTAAATCTTAATTGATAAGGTCGTTTTGTCCTTACTAAAGCTATAATAATTAAAATAGCTGAGATATATTGTGAAATAATACTTGCTAAAGCTACACCTACAACAGATAAAGAACAAACAATAACAAATAAAAGATTTAACGCAACATTAATTAGGCCTGCTGAAGCTAAAAAGATTAGAGGTCTTTTTGTATCACCATCAGCACTTAATATACCATTTCCATAATTGTAGATTGCTAAAGCAGGTAGACCTGCAAAGACAATATATACATATAATACAGCATCTTCTAATAACTCAGGCTTAGTATTTAAAAGGATAAGCATAGGACGTACTAAAGCACTCCCTAAGCCTACTAGCAATACACCTATAATTAAACAAACCAAAAAGCCTGTGTGTGTAATTCTTGAAACACGTGCCTCATCCTTAGAGCCTAAGAATCTTGCGATGAGAGCATTTACTCCACTTCCAAGACCTATCAAAACACCTGTAAAAAGAATGACATAGGTTGTAGTAGAACCAACGGATCCAAGGGCTTCCTTACTTCCAAATCTTCCAACTACAGCCACATCAGACATATTAAATAAAACCTGTAATAAATTTGAAAGCATTAAAGGTAAGCTAAATATGAAGATTTTTTTAAATGGTGAACCAGTTGTTAAATCCTTTTGGTTCAAAGTTTTCTCTTCTGTCACAATTCTACACCTCTAGCAACAAAAAGAATTATAGCACTTCTCACGGATAAGGTCAATATTCCCAGTCCGTATAAAAAGAGCCATCTATAATTTTTAGACGACTCTTTTTCTTATTTACTTCTTTCAATTAATTTTTTATATATCATTTCAACAAACCAAGGCTCATGAGGAACCTTTAAGGCATCCTCAAAAGTAAACCATTGAACGCCTTTATTTTCCATTTCATTTACTACTAGTTTTTCTTTCTCATCTGCCTCAGCTAAATAAGTGATATTAAAATGAAGATGACTAGGAACATATTCTCCTCTTCTCATATGACCATTCACATTTAACGTTTCTAGGCTTAAAATATCATCACTCACTAACCTAGCATTTTTTACACCAGTCTCTTCTTCTAGTTCTCGTAAAGCAACTTCCCTCAAATCTTCTATTCCATCAGCATGTCCACCTATCCATGACCAAGAATCATAAATCTTATGATATACCATTAATATTTTTGTACGCTCTTTATTAACTGTCCAAGTAGAAACAGTGAAATGGGCAAGTTTATTTTCTCTTAATAAATAATTATCATTATTCTTTATAAACTCTATCATTTGTTCTTTATCATTTTTCTCTTGATCATTTAAAGGTTTATATTTTTTTATTTCTTCTAATAAATTCAAAGTCTTCATTTCCTTTTCTAAAGAATCTTATAATAAACATTACGGAAAGTTGCAGTTTTTTTACTATCCTTAAAATCTGCACAGTGTAGTCCAAAAAAGGCTCCAGTAAATCCGCCTCTTTTAACAACTTGGTCACTAAGCTTTGTAGCATCTAATGCTGGTCCTACTGCAATATAATTCATATTATCTAATGAATAATAGAATTGTGCTTCCTTAAAATGAACTACAATTTTTAAATAAATGTCATTCTTATATTGAATTTTTATCTCTTCAAATAAATTGGTTTGATATTCATTTTGAGTCATTAATCTTAAAACTTTACCTAGTTTCTCATCATAAGTTGCATATAGGAAATATAAATCTCCTTCTTGATAACGATACACTAGACCTGCCATATGGGAGAAAACTTCTGGTTCAAAGGATAACTGACAACCGAATTCACATTCAAAATGTTGTTGACGTCTTTGCCAAGTATTTTGTAAATAAAAAGAATCAATAGACTGTTTTCCTATTAGAGTGAGTGAGGTATTAGTTTTCATAGTATAAGGATTCATATCTACTCTAAGATTTTGAAAGTCTAAGGAAAATTGTTTTGATAAGAAATCATAACAAATTAATTTATCTTCCTTCTCTAATTGTACTTCATCTTTTAACTCATAGTAGTCTCTAGGTTGTTTACTAAAATCAGCTAAATATGGCCAGTCATCCTTCCACACAATATTTTGTAAAGCTGTTTCTCTACCTAAAATACATTTTCCCTCAATTGGTCGACCACAAAGATGGGCAAGTAACCAACCATTCTTTTCACTATAAACTAAAGAGGCATGTCCTGCTCGCTGTAAGTAAGCATCAGTATTCTTAGAAGTAATTAACACTCCATTCGTTTCATAAGGACCAAAGATATGTTTAGAACGTGAGACAGTCTCAGAGTGATTATATCCAGTTCCCCCTTCTGCACAAAATAAATAATAGTAGTCATCTTTTTTATAAATGTGTGGTCCTTCTACAAAACCTTCTTCTGTCCCTTTAAATACTTTATGGCACTCTCCAAAAAGCTTTCCTGTAGAAAGTTCTATTTCTTGAACCAATATTCCTGTAAAACAATTCCTACCTGTTAACCCTCTATAGTCCCATTCCATATTAACAAAATAAGATCTTCCATCCGTATCATGAAATAAAGAGGCATCAAATCCACTTGCGTTTATAAAGATCGGATCACTCCATGGTCCTTCAATATCCTCTGCACATATTAAATAATTATAACAATCTTTAAAAGGACCAGTACACCAGGTTTCTACATTAGAAAAGACAATATAAAATTTCCCATTGTGATATGTCAAGTCTGGTGCCCATACTCCAGAAGATGGAGCATTATTCATCATGTCTATAATTCTTTTTTCACTTAGTGGTCTTGAAACTAAGTGCCAGTTTGCTAAATCTTCTGATTCATAGATAGATAATCCAGGAAAGGTTTCAAAGGTTGATGTTGCAATATAATATTTTCCTTTTTCATAACAGATACAAGGGTCTGGATTAAAGCCTGTTAAAATTGGATTCTTTATTTTCATTATTATACCCTCCTGTAAGAGTAAAACTATTTAAAAGTTTCTTAATTATTATTTTATCATAATTTAGAAACAAAACATCACTTACAATCTTTTAAGTTTAAAATCCTTCTCAATAACTTAAAAAAATAAATTGTTGCAACATAGCACGACAATTTTAAAG
>JAIDMV010000228.1 GCA_029050385.1 Anaeroplasmataceae bacterium
TCTTTTTACCAGACGATCCATTTTATAGCTTTAATGCAACTCCAGAGTCTTTGAGTAAAATGTATAAAATTTTTTAAACTAAATTCGATATGGAAATGTTTCAAGCCTATTTGAAAAAATTTGATATTTCATTAAAAGGAAAAATGAATCATTTTTCAAAAGGTATGAGAAGAAGAGTGTTTTTAACTTTAGCTATAGCTAGTCAAGTGAAGTATTTATTTTTAGATGAGGCCTTTGATGGATTAGATCCATTGGCAAGAATAGAGTTTAATCATTTTTTGTTAGAGAGCTTTGAAAATCATACTATGACCGTAATAATATCTTCTCATTCTTTAAAGGATTTAGAAGAAATTATTGATGGATATGTCATTCTAGATCATCAAAAGGTTTTGGCTTCAGGAAAAATGATGGAAAACTTTGAGCAATATGTAAAGTTTCAAATGGCATATACCACTCCAATTACAGAAAATCTTTTTAAAACTTTAAGCCCAACTGAATTAAAGATTGTTGGAAAAATTGTTCAGATTGTTGTAAGAAGAGAAGAAGAAATCATAAAAGCATTACAGGAAACCAATCCAGTAATGATGGAAGAATTGGAAATGGATTTCAATGATTATTTTACAAATATTGTTACTGAAGGAGGAGAGAAAAGATGAAAAAGGTTTTTATATTTGAGATTAAGAAACTTTTAATTCCTCTAGTCATCTATTTGATAATAATGTCAATTCTTGGATGTACCATTTTGGTGTTTGACACAACTGTAGCTTGGACACACTTCACTTCACTTTATGGACTTTTTCTATTATTTTTGATTATAGGAATCATCTATAAAACTTTTACTTATAATAAAAAAAGAATAAGTGCAGATATGACCTATTCTTTACCAGTTACAAAACGTGAATTATTTGTTGGTAAATATTTGGCAGCTATAGCATCACTTGTTGTGATGGCCGTTATATTTACTTTGATTTGTTTAATTATCTTTGCATTAGCATATGTAAGTAGAGCATTTGAATATAGTACAACAGCTGGACAAACTTTGGATGTACAGCTAGAGTATTTCCTGTTGGGAGTCTTAATACAAATAGCAATAACGATTCCAATGTTCAATTTTATATTATTGTTTTATTATAAAGCGAATACTATTTTAGATGGAATTGTGTATGTAGGATTAGGGTTGGCAATAGTTTTTTTAGTTTCTCAAATTATAATTGATAATGCTGATTCAGGGTTCTCTATGTTTCCATTACTTATATATGTAGAGGCTCCAAAGTATTTTTTTGAAGATCCTTTTCTGCACCAGCCACGAATTGATAATGTTTCCCTATTCACCACAATATTTATCATATATGCAATTTTAGGATATTTAATATCTATTTACTTAATTTGGTTTTCAAAAAAAGACTGTTCTATTC
>JAIDMV010000229.1 GCA_029050385.1 Anaeroplasmataceae bacterium
TAACCAAATGGCATCATCACTTTATTTCTATAACCAAAAATATTTTTATTTTTAATGATTGGATTAAATTTAATATTTTGTTCTTTATTAATTTTTGCAAAAGCATTTTGAACCTTATCTTCTTTTACTTTGCATTCTGTCTTATATTGCATATGTAAAAGATCACATCCGCCACAGCCCTCCTCGTATGGACAAGGACTTAAAATGCGGTCTAAAGAAGGTGTGATAATTTTCACAGCTTTTGCAAAGGCATATTTCTTATGTACACTTGTAAGTAAAGCCATTACGACCTCACCCTTCAAAGCCTTTGAAACAAATATAACTAATCCATCTAGCTTAGCAACACCTAAGCCATTCATATCATAGCCTTCTATTTCAAGCTTAACTATCTTTCCTTCTTCCATTATTTTACCTTCTACTCATAAAATGTTTTTGCAAGTCCACCTTCTGAGGTTTCTCTATAATTCGTTCTCAAATCATGGCCTGTTTTTAGCATTGTTTCCACTACCAGGTCAAAGGAGATTTTTGATTCATTGCTGTTTAAATAAGAAGCTAGCTTTGCTGCATCAATTGCACGTAGAGCTGCCACGGCATTCCTTTCGATACATGGAATCTGTACATATCCATCAATCGGATCACAAGTTAAGCCTAGATGATGCTCTAAGGCAATTTCACTAGCTCGTTCAATCATATCAATGCTTCCGCCATCTAAATAGCATAAGAATGCTGCTGCCATTGCACAGGCTGTTCCAACCTCTGCCTGACATCCTGCTTCTGCACCACTGATGGAACCATTTCTCTTCACAATATTTCCAATCAATCCTGCAACCTTAAGCCCATTTATCAGTTCTTCCTTTGTATAACAGTTTAAATCTATGGCATACTTTAAGCATGCAGGAAGTACACCTGAAGCTCCACAGGTAGGAGAGGTTACAATCTTACCACCACTTGCGTTTTCCTCACTCACTGCATAAGCATAGGCAATGACTTTCTTTCTTAAGAGTTCCAATCCTTCATCCTTACTATTCTGCTGATAAATGTAGGCAGCTTTCCTTTTCACCTGAAGTTTTCCAGGAAGTACACCTGTATGCTTCAAACCTTTTTCAATGGATTTAAGCATAGTATCATAAATCTTTTCTAAATAAGAATTAATCTCTTTCCCTTCAACAA
>JAIDMV010000023.1 GCA_029050385.1 Anaeroplasmataceae bacterium
AATTATGATATATAATAATGGCAAGCAAGAGAAATATAAATTGTAGATTCTTAAAAAAAATGTTTTTAACAGAGTCTATAAGAAAGGAAAAAAAGGTATGAAGAAAAGAATTGGGTTAGTTGTAACAAGTTTGGCTGCTTGCATTTTTATGATGGTCTTTTTAACATCTTGTCAAAAGCATACACATTCCTATGAGTGGGTAATCAGTGAAGAGGAGCATTATAAATTATGTGAAGAGTGTCTGGATGAAATTGAAAGAGGAGAGCATACTTTTGAGGAAGATATATGCAGTTTATGCTCCTTTCAAAAAGGAACAGAAGGTTTGAGTTTTGAATTAAATGAAGAAGAAACAGGATACAGTATTACATCCATCCTTTGTCAAGGAAATAGTATTGTTATTCCTAGTGTGTATAAAAATTTACCTGTTGTGAGTATTGCTAGTTGTGAAGATCCTTTTTCACACGAGCAACAGTACAATAATTTAACTAGCATAGTTATACCCGCAAGTATTAAAGAGGTGGGGAAACATGGTTTCTTTAATAGTAGTACATTAAAGCAGGTTTACTATGAAGGAAAAATAGAAGACTGGTGTAATATAAGATTTGAAGAAGCTGATTCAAATCCAATGTATAGAGATAACGCAAATCGCTTCTATTTGAGAAATGCGGATAATGAATGGGAGGAAGTAACCAGCATAGAGCTACCAGATTCCGTAACAGAAATAGGGGACTATCAATTTTGGGGATTTAGTCATATTACATCTGCTACTATACCTGATAGTGTTACAAGTATAGGGTATAGTGCTTTCCATGGATGCAACAGTCTTACAAGTATAACTTTGCCATTTGTAGGCTCTAATCGTGCTTCAAATGAAACACATTTTGGTTTTATTTTTGGTTCAGCAGAAAAAACTCTTAATTCAAGAGCAGTTCCAAATAGTTTAAGAGAGGTAATTATTACAGGAGGGACAAGTATTGATAATATGGCCTTCCAAGACTGTAACAGGTTAACAAGTATAGTCCTCCCCGATAGTGTAACAAGCATAGGAGGGGGAGCCTTTGGAAACTGTAAAAGCCTTACAAGTATGGATATACCCGATGGCGTGACGAGCATAGGAGGGGGAGCCTTCAGTGGATGCAATAATCTCACAAGTATTGTAATCCCAGATGGGGTTTCAAGGATAGAAGACAATACATTTAAAGGTTGTAACCAGTTAGCAAGTATTGTAATTCCAAATCGTGTAACAAGCATAGGAGAAAGTGCCTTTGAAGGGTGTGGTAGGTTACCAAGTATTACAATAGATAAGAATATAATAAGCATAGGAAAGAATGCCTTCCAAAAGTGTTATTCTCTAACAGAGGTCTATTATGAAGGCACTATGGAAGACTGGTGTAGAATTGTATTTGATGGATCAGTTTTCTATTCTAATAATTCTAATCATTTTTACCTAAGAAATAATGATACTGTTTGGGAAGAAGTGACAAGTGTAAAAATACCAGACACGATAACCAAAATAGGTATAAATCAATTCTATGGATTTAATAATCTTATGGCATTAATCATACCAGATACTGTTATAAGCATAGGAAAGGATGCATTTTATGGTTGTATGGATTCATTTTATGGGAAGAGTAGTTTAATCCTATATTGTGAAGCAACTTCAAAAGCTAGTTCATGGAGTGAAGATTGGAATATGGCAGATAGCTATTTTGCTATACCAGCATATTGGTATAGTAGTGATGAACCAGCAGAAACAGGGAATTATTGGCACTACGTTAATGGTGTTCCAACGGAGTGGTAGCTAACTAAAACAAATCAAATGAATAAAAGCGTGATTCTAGTGATAAAGGAATCACGTTTTTTATTTTCTATCCGTTTAATTTTTATCCATTTTGCCCATACTAAAAAAGAAAGGAGTACCTATGAAAGCAAGAATTCATTCCTTAGAATCCTTTGGTACGGTAGATGGACCTGGAATACGCTTTGTTATCTTCTTTAAAGGCTGTCCTTTAAGATGTCAGTATTGCCATAATCCAGATACTTGGACTCAGGATAACGCAAAGCTATATTCTGTAGAAGAACTACTAGAAGAAATATTAAAATACCAAAGCTATTTTGGTGAGCATGGGGGTGTGACGGTTTCTGGTGGCGAGCCCCTTCTTCAAATAGATTTCATAATTGAGCTATTTACACAATTAAAAAAGCTGAATATCCATACTGCATGTGATACATCTGGCGTGACCTTTCATAAAGAAGATAAAGAAAATGTTAAAAAGCATTTAGAACTTTTAAAGGTTACTGATTTGTTTTTATTAGATATCAAGCATATTGATAATGAAGAACACAAAAAATTGACAAAGGTAGGAAATGAAAACATATTGGAATTTGCAAGATTTTTATCAGATCATCACAAATCCATGTGGATTAGGCATGTCATCGTACCTGGGATAACCTTAGATAAAGTTTACTTGAAAAAATTAAAACAGTTTATTGACACGTTAAATGGTGTTGAAAAAATTGAAGCCTTACCTTATCACACTATGGGAAAAGTAAAATATCAGAATTTAGGAATTGAATATCCTTTAGAACCTGTTTTACCACCAAGTAAGGAAGAAATGGAATTTGCAAGAAAAATATTAGGTATACAAATTAGAAAAG
>JAIDMV010000230.1 GCA_029050385.1 Anaeroplasmataceae bacterium
TCTTAAATGAATCCTTAATCAATCTGCAAATTTTAAAAAAGACAAAAAAAATTACCACAACAGAAAAAATTCTATTTGTGTGTAAGGAACACTACACTCTTTTTAAAACTTCAAGATTTTGGGAAAATAAGCAAAGTTTTTGGTATAAGTGCCATCCAGTTTTAGAATCAACTATCAAAATTTCTAATCGAAATAAAAAACTTTTTACATATCAAATTGGATTTGAGTCTATTTATTTACGTTCTTTAGATTATCTTCTTTGGGAACTTTTGGCCTATGCAACACATTGTGCATCTATAGAATCTCTTACTATGGAACTTTACCAGGTTTTAAATGACCCCTTCTTCTTATCATGTCTAGAGCAAGTACCGCTAGAAGGTCTAATAAGAAAAAAATTAAATCCTGATGAAACTTTAGCAAACTGTATTCTATATGCAGATCTATTGGTTAAGAAGATTTCTTCTCTACAAGAAAAAATTTCACAAATTTCTGTTTTAAAAGTCTGTTATATGTTTTTTTTAAAACTTTTTTATCGTCAAGTAAGCACACTTAACACAAACTATTTTTTATGCAGAATTCGTGAAGAATTAAATTTAAACGAGTCTAAGGAAGCAAAGTATGTAAATAGCTTAAATTTATAAACTATTTTAAAAAATATAAAAATAATACTAAACAGCATAGAAAACATATACAATCACTGATAAGTCCAACTAAATACGCATGCCGAGTCTTACGAATCCCTACACTCCCAAAATATAGTCCCATGACATATACTGTAGTATCACTTCCACCTTGTAAAATGGAGGAGGTCATACCTGCCTTACTATCTGGCCCATAGTCCTTAAAGATTTGTAACATTATAGACATACTTGCATGAGAGGATGCAGGTCTGAAGGCTCCTTGAACAAATAATTCATTTGGTATGGTTACTGTGCGAATTAAATCATTTAGTATTCCACTAGCTTTAAAGACATTTACCGCCACAAGCATACAAAGAAGGTAGGGAAAAATCGTAATACCTTCCTTCATTTGATAAACTGCACCATCAATAAAGGAATCATAGACGTTCGTCTTTTTTATGAATCCATATAAAAGAATAATCAAAATAAAGCCTATGATAAAATAATAACTAATGTTTTCCAAATTTTCTCACCAGCCTATCCATCACAATAGAAAAAATTGTAGTTATAGTAGATACAATCAGCACATAAGGAATAATACTTACAGGATTTTGACTGCCATATTCTTTTCTTAAAGAAATTAAAACAGTTGGTATTAAGCATAGTCCTGAGGTGTTAATCAGCAAAAATGTGATCATTTCATCTGAGGCAACAGGAGAATTTCCATTTAAATCATCTAAGCTTTTCATTGCCTTTAAACCAAACGGTGTTGCGGCAGAACCCATAGAAAGTAAATTAGCAACTAAATTCAAACTGATATATTGCATTGCCTCACTCTTACGATCTAGTTTTTTAAATAAAGGATGAATAATGAAAGAGACATAATTTGTGATGACCTGTAAAAGACCACTATTTTTACAGATTTCAAGCATACCACCCCAAAAAATAAGGAGTGCATAAATATCTGCAAATAAAAATAAGGCATCTTTTGGCGTTGCAAGCATTGCTTCTACTACTACTCCAACTCTTCCTGTGAAGCAAGCATAAATCATACCAACTAAAAAAATAAAGACAAAGATGATGTTGATCATATAGATATCACCTAAACCATTATATGAAATTCATATTTTTTTTATGTTTTCTTTTCAATTGTTCTAATCTGTGGTAAAATAATTTTTAATAAGGAGGAAAAAATTATGTATCAAGAATATGCATGGAAAAAATATAATGGAAAATCATTAGATGAATTAAACAAGTTTGCAGAGGAGTATAAAAGCTTTATCAGTGAATGTAAAACAGAACGCTTGTGTGTTGCAAAAAGCATTGAACTTTGTAAAAAAGCAGGCTTCAAAGATGTAAAAGATGTGAAAGAACTTAAAGCTGGCGATAAAGTATATGCAGTAAATAAGAATAAAAATATTGCAGCATTTGTTATTGGAGATGAGCCACTTACAAGTGGACTTGCAATACTAGGAGCTCATATTGATTCTCCTAGAATGGATTTAAAACAAAATCCTCTCTATGAAAGTGAAACACTAGCTTACTTTGATACACACTACTATGGTGGAATTATTAAATATCAATGGGTTACAATCCCACTTGCATTATATGGTGTAGTAGTTAAAAAGGATGGCACTTCTGTTTCCATTTCAATCGGGGATGAAGAAAATGATCCAGTAGTTGGTATTACTGACCTTTTACCACATTTAGGAGCAGAAAAAATGCAGAAGGTTGCAGCCAAGGTCATTGAGGGAGAAGGTTTAGATCTTCTTATTGGTTCTATTCCTGTTGTTGATGAAGAAAAGGATCCATCTAAAAAAGCAATTTTAAACTTATTAAAAGATAAATATGGTATTGAGGAAGAGGATTTCGTTTCTGCAGAAATTGAAGTTGTACCAGCTGGTAAAGCAAGAGATTTTGGACTAGATCGTTCTATGATCGCAGGCTATGGCCATGATGATAGAGTTTGTGCTTATACTTCTTTAATGGCACTTTTAGATACACCAAAATGTAAGAAAACTACATGTGCCGTTTTAGTAGATAAGGAAGAGGTTGGCTCTATTGGAGCGACTGGTGCTGCTTCTAAATGGTTTGAAAATACAATTGCTGAATTAATTTCTTTAACTGAAGACTATTCCGATTTAAAGCTTAGAAAAGCATTAACAAATTCTGAGATGCTATCTAGTGATGTTTCTGCTGCTTTAGATCCACTTTATGCCTCAGTAATGGAACGCAAGAATTCAGCATTTATGGGAAAAGGTATCTGTTTTAATAAATATACTGGTTCTAGAGGAAAGAGTGGTTGTAATGATGCACAACCAGAGTTTATTGCAAAGCTTAGAAAGATGATGGATGAAAATGAGGTCAACTATCAAACCTCAGAGCTAGGTAAGGTTGATCAAGGCGGTGGAGGTACAATTGCCTATATTCTTGCTAACTACAATATGAGTGTAATTGATGCAGGAGTACCTGTTCTATCTATGCATGCACCAATGGAAATTGTTTCAAAGGTTGATGTATACGAAGCTTACTTAGCTTATAAAACATTCTTAAAAAATGCATAAAATAAGAGCTGATTTAATCAGCTCTTTTTTATTAGACTTCTACTCTTCTATTTGAGAATATATTGAGT
>JAIDMV010000231.1 GCA_029050385.1 Anaeroplasmataceae bacterium
ATTTAGGAAATACCTTAATTGTTGTTGAGCATGAGGATGAAACGATGAAAGCCTGTGATTACTTGGTTGATATTGGACGAAGAGCGGGAATTCATGGTGGAGAGGTTGTGGCTAAAGGCACACCAGAAGAGGTTATGGCTGCCCCTAATAGTATTACAGGTGCCTATCTTTCAGGACGTATGAAAATTGAGGTTCCTGAAACAAGAAGAAAAGGAAATAAAAAGTCTATTAAAATTATTGGAGCCAAGGAAAATAATTTAAAGAATATTAATGTTACTTTCCCTCTTGGGGTAATTACCTGTGTTACGGGCGTATCTGGTTCAGGAAAATCTACATTGGTGAATGAGGTATTATATAAGAATGCCTATGTACGACTTTATTCTGCAAAGAAAGTATCTCCAGGTGCAGTTAAGAAAATAGAAGGATTAGAGAATATTGACCGAATTGTTCATATTTCTCAACAGCCAATAGGACGAACTCCTAGAAGTAATCCTGCCACATATACAGGTGTATTTGATGATATTCGTGACTTGTTCAGTCAAACTACAGATGCTAAGATAAAAGGCTATGATAAATCTAGATTCTCCTTTAACGTAAAGGGAGGGCGCTGTGAGGCATGTTCAGGAGATGGCGTGAAAAGAATTTCTATGCATTTCTTACCAGATGTTTTTGTTCCATGTGAGGTTTGTCATGGGACAAGATATCAACAAGAAACCTTAGATGTAAAATTTAAAGGAAAGAATATTGCAGATGTATTAGATATGACTGTTGAGGATGCAGTAGAATTTTTTGATGCATTCCCTAAAATTAAAGCAAAGCTTCAAACGATTTATGATGTAGGATTAGGCTATATCAAGCTAGGACAATCTTCAACCACTTTATCTGGAGGAGAAGCTCAGCGTGTCAAGCTAGCTTATGAATTGCATTCAAAGATTTCTCCAAAGTCTTTATATATTTTAGATGAACCTACTACAGGATTACATGTGGATGATATCAAGCGTTTGATGGAAGTTATCTCAAGAATTGCTGATGCAGGAGCTACAGTAATAATTATTGAGCATAATTTAGATGTTATTAAGCTTGCGGATTATATCATTGATTTAGGACCTGAGGGCGGAAATCGTGGAGGTACTTTACAATTTGAAGGTACTCCAGAAGAACTTGTGAAGAAGTGTAATTCTTACACCGCACAATATTTAAAACCATTATTAAAATGAGAAAATCTCTGTTTTTAGAGATTTTTTTCTTTCAAAAACTA
>JAIDMV010000232.1 GCA_029050385.1 Anaeroplasmataceae bacterium
ATACTAAGGATTATCAATGGTATGAAGAAGAATATTTATATAACTTTCAGTCTTGTCAGTTTTTAACTGAAGATGCTTTAGTAAAATATTATGAACCAGAGGATATTATTTATGTTTTTAGTGTAGATGCCAAAGATAAGACAAATATTGTTTTATCTAATAAAGGAGGAACTCTTTCAAGTATAGATTACGGGAGTGTAACTATGCTAAAAGATTCTTACAAGGAATTAAATAGTGAGTATACATTAAGTTTAATTGAAGAAAGTATGGTCAAAGAGATTGAGACTGAAGCAATAGTTATTTCTTTAGGAGATGGGATCATTTATGTTACTAGTGAAAAGACCCCTACACTTTCATCAATCTCTTTATTTCTAGATGCGACAATCTATCAAAATGGAAAAGAAGTTGATGCTTCTAGTATCTCGGATGAAGAAGATGATACTTTTAGTATCTCGGTTGAAGAAGGAGATATTCTTCAATTTAGGTATTATCAAAGATATCCAGAGTATCAGCCAAAAGACATTTATGTATCATATATCAATATTCTTAAGAAATAATTCTTGCCTATAGGAAGAAGATGTGCTAAAATACTTGTGTAAATATTCCAAGTTATAGGGGAGTAGTTTGCTAGAAATAGTAGTTGGCCTACATCATGGGTTATCCAGGTTCAACTTTAAAAAACGAGACTTATACTTATTATAGAGATATAATAGGTATAGGTCTTTATTTTTTAGGAGGTAGTAAAAATGTTGCCAGATTTAGATATGATGCAGTGGTGGAGCTGGATCATTTGTATTGTATTACTTGCAGTAGGAATTTTCTTTTTAGTGAAGTTTTCTGATCTCTTTGTAGATGCATCCTCATCCATTGCTAAAAGATTTCACATTTCAGAAATGATTATTGGATTAACAATAGTCGCCTTTGGGACAAGCTGTCCTGAACTTGCGGTATCTGTATCCGATTCTATAACCTGTTTATTAGAAGGTGGAAATGCGAATGTAGCGATAGGCAATGTAGTGGGTTCTAATATATGTAATCTATTGCTGGAATTAGGCTTTAGTGCTATCTTTACACCCATCATCATTAAAAAGACAGTGTGTAAGAAAGAATATCCGATTCTATTATTTGTTACTGCATTATTAGTAATATTTGGTTTATGCTTTAACTTAAATGGTATGTATGCCATTTTAAGATGGGAAGGCATTATCTTTATAGTGCTCATCCTAATTTATGTAATTTATTTAGTTTTGGATGCAAAGCGTATGATGAAAGAAGGCATAGATGTAGAAACAGAAGAAATTGAGCTTATGCCTACATGGAAATCAATAGTATTTGTTATACTTGGGTTGGCTGGTATTGCAGTTGGTGGAGAAGCTGTTGTATATGGAGCTAAGAGTATTGCTGTTGGTGTGGGTGATTTAGCTCACTTAAATCATGATTTGGTAGAATCCTTAGTTGGTTTGACTATTGTTGCTGTAGGTACATCTTTACCTGAACTTGTAACGAGTGTTGTAGCTGCGAAAAAGGGACAAAATGATATGGCTTTAGGTAATGTCATTGGTTCAAATATATTTAATATTCTATTTGTTTTAGGATTTGCAGGTGCTATCAGTCCTTTAACTGTTGGAAATCAAATCGTCTTTGATTTAGCTGTAATGATGGTTTCTACATTGCTTGTCTTTGGTTTATGCTTCCTAGGAAAAATTAATCGTAAGAGTGGTGCTATCTTGCTAGGTTGTTATGCAGGATATTTAATTTATTTGATTTGCAGAACGGTAATGTAATTATGTGGATATTTATATTAAATAGTATTCTTTTAGGTGTTGGACTTACAATGGATGCATTTAGTGTTTCTATTGCAGATGGCCTAAATGAGCCCAATATGAAAAAGGCAAAGATGGTTGGAATAGCCTCTACCTTTGCGATATTTCAGTTTGCTATGCCTATGATTGGTTGGCTTTGTGTTCATACAATAGTAGAAAAATTTAATGTGTTTCGATATGCAATTCCTTGGATTGCTTTAGCATTGCTTTGTTTTATTGGTGGCAAGATGATTTTTGAAAATATCAAGAGTAGAAAGCACTTAGAAGAAGAAAAAAACACTACAAAGAAGTTAGGATTTATTGATTTACTTATTCAAGGTATTGCAACCTCTATAGATGCTTTATCAGTCGGTTTTACGATTGCAGACTATGATTTAATAAAAGCTATTATAGCTTGTAGCATAATCGGTGTAGTTACCTTAGGTTTCTGTATTATTGGATTATTTTTTGGAAAAAAGATTTCTTCAAAATTTTCTTCCTATGCAGAGCTTATTGGTGGTATAATCTTAATTGGCATTGGGCTAGAGATATTTATCAGCGGAATGATTGAACTTTATGCGTAAAAAGGAGAATGAAAATGAAGGTATTATGTATTAATGGTAGTCCACACATCAAAAATGGATGTGTTTATCGAGCATTAGAAGAGATGGTTAAGGTATTTGAATCTGAAGGTGTAGAAGCAGAAATTGTTACAGTAGGAAACAAGCCTATTCGTGGATGTATTGCTTGTGGTTCTTGCTATAAGACAGGAAAATGTGTCTTTGATGATGAGGTCAATGAGATTGCTAAAAAATTTGAAGAAGCAGATGGCTTAGTTATTGGATCTCCTGTTTATTATGCTTCAGCAAATGGAACATTAATTAGTCTTTTAGATCGTTTATTTTATAGCACTCATTTTGATAAACGTATGAAGGTAGGAGCATCTGTAGTTTCCTGTAGACGTGGTGGAAATACAGCTACCTTTGATGAACTAAACAAATATTTTACGATTACTCAAATGCCTATTGCATCTAGTCAATATTGGAATATGGTTCATGGCTTTACAAGAGAAGATGTAGAAAAAGATTTAGAGGGCTTACAGACCATGCGTACCTTAGCAAAGAATATGGTATTTTTAATGAAGAGCATTGAGTTAGGTAAAAAAACATATGGACTTCCTGAAAAAGAGCTTCATCAATCTACGTCATTTATGGATAAAAGGTAGGACAAGTTAAATG
>JAIDMV010000233.1 GCA_029050385.1 Anaeroplasmataceae bacterium
GAAATTTCTTTCGTTGAAGCTAAGGAGTTGTTTCAAAAATATGATGAAATTGTAGAACAAGAAACAGAAGAACAGGTATATTTTAATCATCTGTATTATGAAAAGGAAAGCCTCGAAATTGATGATAATGCAAAATCTATTAAAACAGAAATTATTTATGTTCAATTAGATACCCCTTTTTATCATAGTGAAACAAAAAATGAAACAAAGGGAATGGATATCTCAACTCTATTTCAAATAGATGCATTTGTAAAGGAAAATCAACTTTATTATTTTCGAACGATGCTTTTAGGAGAAAGAGTACTTGCTAAGACGTATTATACATGCCCTATTGATTATATATACTCTAGAGAAATATTTGGGCAGCCTTTTGAAGAAAATTTGTATGAATATTTTTTACGCGAATTACAAAGCAATTTGAAAATGGAAGAGCATAGGCGAGAAATTTCTATTATGAATCATTATATACAAAAAAAATATGGCATAATGTATAATCATCAAAAGGGAATCCAAGTATTAAGAAATGAAGAGATGGATCTTACAACTTTAAAATTGAACTATTTTGTTGATGAAGATTCTAAAGAATATAATCTTTGCATTGCAAGTTCTGTTACATTAAAAGGACATTATATGATAGAACAGCATGAAACACATTATAATAAGGAATATACAACTAAGAAATATGATTATGAAAAAACAATGGAGATACCTGATTTAAATATAGAAGAATACGAGGAAGTTAAACCATATCTACCATCTGTTTTTAGAATTTATTATTAGACTATAATTGTGTGGACTATGGGGGCACCTTATAGCCCTATTTCCTCTTATTCGGGTTTTACGTCCTTTGTCGTAAACGAATCAAATTTTTTTAAAACAGAAGAAGTATTCAATAAAAAAAATAAAAACCGCTTTGGCGGTTTTTTTACTCTTCAGTTTCCTCGTAGAGTGGGAAAACATTTGGATCAAGTTCTTTTAATGTATACATCTTATCTGTATATAATATACCATCTAGATGGTCATATTCATGCTGGAAGACTATAGCTGGGTATCCCTCAAGCTTTAATGTCACAGTTTTAATTTTATTTGTATTAAAATCATAAAGGGAACATTTGGCTGTAATTGCATAATGTCTTGGTGTTACAAGTCCATCTGTAGAGCGGTCTACAGAAAGACATCCTTCCCCACCAGGTAAGTAGGTCATTTCCTTACTTTTTTGAATTATGGTTGGATTGATAATTGCGAAGAGGTAGCGTGTTTGTTTTTCATCTAAGAAATCTACCGCGTTCATCGAAAACATTCTTTTATTTACTCCAACCTGTGGAGCTGCAATACCAACACCTGGTCTAATGTCATATTGTTTAACAAGCTCATCCATACTAGAGATTACAACATAATCATATAGACCTTTTAAGCAATTGAGATCAGCATTGGATAGGGGTAAGCTAACCTTTGCTGACTCATTTCTTAGGATTTGATTTCCTTCTTTAACTATATCTTTATTTAAGTACATTTTTAATCACCTAAATGATTATATCATAACTTAAAACATTTTTCTACCATCTAGCTGCACCGATGATAACAAGAAGAATAAATAAAACTAGGATTAAAGCGTATGAATAACCACCACGACCTCTAGAACCGCAAGTATTTTGTTGAGTCATACAGCCACAACCATATCCGTATGTAGGCATTGAATAGTACATTGATATTCACCTCCTACATTAAAGTATGATACTTATATAAAATTTGCTTGTGAATTTTGCCTAATTTTTATCATCGTCTGCAGTTAAACCTAAAAAGCCTTCAATTCTCCGCAAGCGATTATTTAAATTTCTTATCTTTCGGTTTAAGTCTTCAAGCTCATAATAAATACGATTGAGCTGCATATTTTCATAGTATTCATA
>JAIDMV010000234.1 GCA_029050385.1 Anaeroplasmataceae bacterium
GACAATAGGTAATCCTTTAACAATGATTTTTTTCATTTTTTCCTCCTCAAAAAATAAAACCTAGTAATAAAAATCATACTACTATTAAATTATACCACAAAATCGAAAATTTTATTTGCTAAAATAATTATATTCTTCTTATTTTTATTTTAACCTAATAATTGTCAATATCAAAATAAAACATATAACGCAGGAATCTTATTCATCAGAAACTATTTAACTTTCTCCTACAATATATTAATTAGTATTATACATTATAAAAATAAAAAGGGCAATGCTTTTAACATTACCCTACTTATTTGTCTATTGATTATTCAATAATATCTACTACTGAACCAGCACCAACAGTATGTCCACCTTCACGGATAGAGAACTTAGTACCTTGTTCCATAGCAATTGGGTGAATTAATTCAACAGTCATAGTTGTGTTATCGCCAGGCATAACCATTTCTGTACCAGCAGCTAAAGTGATAATACCAGTAACGTCTGTAGTACGGAAATAGAATTGAGGACGATAGTTAGAGAAGAATGGTGTATGACGACCACCCTCGTCCTTTGATAATACGTAAACTTGAGCAGTAAACTTCTTATGAGGAGTAACTGACTTTGGTTTAGCTAATACTTGACCACGTTGAACTTGATCACGGTTAATACCACGAAGTAATACACCGATGTTATCTCCAGCTTCAGCATAGTCTAATAATTTACGGAACATTTCAACACCAGTAACAACTGAAGTTTGAGTTTCCTTAATACCGATGATTTCAACTGAATCACCAACGCGAACTTGTCCACGCTCAACACGTCCAGTAACAACTGTACCACGACCAGTAATTGTGAATACGTCTTCGATAGGCATTAAGAATGGCTTATCAGTATCACGAACTGGAGTAGGGATATAGTCATCAACAGTATCCATTAATTCTTCAATCTTGCCAACCCACTTTGCATCGCCTTCTAGAGCCTTTAATGCAGATCCACGGATGATAGGAATATCATCACCTGGGAAGTCATACTCGCTTAATAATTCACGAGTTTCCATTTCAACTAAGTCGATTAATTCTTCATCATCAACCATATCGCACTTATTTAAGAATACAACTAATCTAGGTACTCCTACCTGACGAGCAAGTAAGATGTGCTCACGAGTTTGAGCCATAGGTCCATCAGTTGCAGCGATAACTAAGATACCACCATCCATCTGAGCAGCACCAGTGATCATGTTCTTTACATAGTCGGCATGTCCTGGACAGTCAACGTGTGCATAGTGACGACTAACAGTTTCATACTCAACGTGTGCAGTATTAATTGTAATACCACGCTCTTTCTCTTCTGGAGCAGCGTCGATCTGTGAATAATCCTTAGCTTGAGCTAAACCCTTCTTAGAAAGAATAGTAGTAATAGCTGCAGTTAAAGTAGTTTTACCATGGTCTACGTGTCCAATTGTACCAATGTTAACATGTGGTTTGGTACGTACAAATTTTTCCTTTGCCATTTTAAATGGTCCTCCTAATTTTTATTTTTTAAATTTTTCTTATTTTGCCAATATATATTTTACCCTAATTGGCAAGAGTTTGCAAGTAGAATGTTAAAAATTACGCTCTACTTTTAATAATCTCTTCTTGAATACTTCTTGGAACGGCTTCATAATGGTGTGTTTGCATAATGAAGTTACCACGTCCTTGAGAATTTGAACGAAGAGCTGTTGCATAACCAAACATTTCAGCTAGTGGAACATAAGCACGAATCTTCATGCCATTTCCACGTTTCTCTTGAGAATCCAAGCGTCCACGACGGCTTGTTAAATCTCCAATTACGTTTCCTACATATTCTTCTGGAACAGTAACATCTACTTCCATGATTGGTTCAAGTAATACAGGTTTACATTTATCTTTTGTAACCTTTAATGCCATTGATGCGGCAATCTTAAATGCCATTTCTGATGAGTCTACTTCATGGTATGATCCATCAAATAGGGTTGCTTTAACATCAATCATAGGATATCCAGCTAAAACACCATTTGGTAGTGCTTCCTGTAATCCTTTATCAACAACAGGGATATATTCTCTTGGAACAGTACCGCCGACAACCTTGTCAACGAATTCATATCCCTTATCAGGATTTGGTTCAAATTTAATCCAAACATGACCATATTGACCACGTCCACCAGACTGACGAATGAATTTACCTTCACAATCAGCTGCTTGAGTAATAGTTTCACGATAAGAAACCTGTGGAGCACCAACGTTTGCAACAACGTTGAATTCTCTCTTCATACGGTCAACAATGATATCTAGGTGAAGTTCACCCATACCAGCAATGATGGTTTGTCCTGTTTCAGAATCTGTATAAGTTCTGAAAGTTGGATCTTCTTCTGCAAGCTTTGTTAAAGCATTTGACATTTTTTCTTGGTCAGCCTTAGTTTTAGGCTCAACAGCTACGTTAATAACTGGTTCTGGGAATACCATCTTTTCTAGGATAACTTCATATTTTTCATCTGTTAAAGTATCACCAGTAGTAGTATTCTTGAATCCTACTGCAGCAGCAATATCTCCTGAATAAACTTCTTTGATTTCTTCACGGTGATTTGCATGCATTTGAACGATACGACCTAAACGTTCCTTAGTATCCTTAGTTGTATTTCTAATATATGAACCAGAAGAAATATGACCTTGGTATACACGGAAGTAAGTTAATCTACCTACAAATGGGTCTGCAACAACCTTGAATGCTAATGCAGCAAATGGAGCATCATCAGTAGGATGAATATCTACTTCTGCACCAGTATGGTCAATACCCTTAGTTGCAGCAATATCTGTAGGAGCAGGTAAATAATCAATTACACCATCTAGCATCTTCTTAACACCCATATTCTTGAATGCAGATCCACAGAATACTGGGAAGAATTGTACAGCTAGAGTTGACTTACGAATTACAGACTTTAATAAATCTGTAGAGATTTCTTCTCCTTCTAGATAAAGCATAGCTAAGTCATCATCAAATTGAGATAGAGTATCAATTAATAATTCTCTCTTTTCATTTGCTAAATCAAGCATATCAGCTGGTATTTCAGCTTCTTTATAGTTTTCTTCTTGAGCTCCATCATATAGATAAGCCTTCATTTCAATTAAGTCAATTTGACCTCTGAATTGATCTTCAGCACCAATTGGCCATTGTACTGCAGCAGCAACAGCGCCTAAACGATCATGGATTGTATTTACAGAATATTCAAAGTCAGCACCAATCTTATCCATCTTATTAACGAATACGATACGTGGAACATTGTAATCTGTAGCTTGACGCCATACAGTTTCAGTCTGTGGTTCTACACCAGCTTGACCATCAAGTACTGTAACAGCACCATCAAGAACACGAAGAGAACGAGATACTTCAACAGTAAAATCTACGTGTCCTGGAGTATCAATAATGTTTACTCTATAGTTTTTCCAAATAGCTGTAGTTGCAGCTGAGGTGATTGTGATACCACGCTCTTGCTCCTGAGCCATCCAGTCCATTGTTGATGCACCATCATGAGTTTCACCAATCTTATGGATTTTCTTTGTATGGAACAAAATACGTTCCGTAGTTGTCGTCTTACCAGCATCAATGTGAGCCATGATACCGATATTACGAGTTTTCTCTAATGAAAATTCTCTAGGCATAAATCAAATCTCTCCTATACTAAATTACCAACGATAATGTGCAAAGGCTCTGTTAGCTTCAGCCATCTTATGTGTATCTTCACGCTTCTTGCAAGCGCCACCTACACCATTAGCAGCATCCATAATTTCCTTTGCTAATTTTTCTTCCATAGTCTTATCATTACGAAGACGAGCGTATTTTACTAACCATCTTAAACCTAATGTTTGCTTTCTTTCAGGTCTAACTTCTACTGGTACTTGGTAGTTTTGTCCACCAATACGACGACTCTTAACTTCTAAAACTGGCATAATGTTTTCTAGTGCTTTAGTAAATACTTCTAGTGGATCTTGTCCTGTAGTTTCTTTAACACGGTCAAAAGCACCATATAAAATTGTTTGTGCAGTTCCTTTTTTACCATCTAACATAATTGTATTTATAGTTCTTGTAACTACTTTTGAATTATATATAGGATCTGGAAGCACATCTCTTTTTGCAATATGTCCCTTACGAGGCATGAGCGATTCCTCCTTTAAATTTTAATTTCTTATTTTTGTTTTGGGCGCTTTGCACCATATTTAGAACGGCTTTGCATTCTATTTGCAACACCAGTAGTATCTAATGCACCACGAATAATATGATAACGTACACCTGGTAAATCCTTAACACGTCCACCACGGATTAATACTGTACTATGCTCCTGTAAGCTATGACCAATACCAGGAATATAAGCTGTAACTTCAATTCCGTTAGTTAAACGAACTCTGGCATACTTACGTAAAGCTGAGTTTGGCTTCTTAGGTGTCATAGTAGTAACACGGGTACAAACACCACGCTTTTGAGGTGATGGAAGCTTTGTATATCTCTTCTCTAAGCTGTTAAATCCAATACCTAAGCTTGGAGATTTAGACTTAGAAACCTTATCTGTTCTTCCGTTACGTACTAATTGTTCAATAGTTGGCATATTGAAAGCTCCTTTCTATCCTTTACAAGGATATATCTTTTTATACCGAATCTATATCTTTTTAAGATATCTTTGACACAGCTCTTTCATTATATCAAAAAATAAAGATAAGTCAATGAAAATTTGCAAGTTTTTTAACTTTTTTATTTTTAAAAAGAAACACACGACTTTGTGTAATTAAAATACATTGATATTTCAATGTTTTTATTTTTATTCTACTTTTTAAAAAACATACCAAAAAGAAAAGAAAACACACGACTTCGTGTGTTATATAGAGGCTGTTTTACTAAGAAAAAAGCATTTTTTTAATTCCGATATAGCCAAATCAGCTATATTTTGGTATAATAATGGTTGCATGCCTGGTTAGTTAAATGGATATAACGTAATCCTCCTAAGATTAAATTATGAGTTCGAGTCTCGTACCGGGTGCCACTTAGCATTTCACTCCTTCTCAAATATAAGAAGGGGTATATTTTTAATAAGGAGAAAAAATATGTCAAAACAATTGAATTTAGTCGTAGATATGTATGGCTGTCCCAATCGCTGTAAGCATTGCTGGCTTGGTCATATGCCAAATATAAAAATGAAATCAACTGATGATGAATTTATTATGAATTATTTTTCTCCTTATTTTTCAAATATCACGTATTATAGTTGGCTAAGAGAACCTGATTTTTGTGATGATTATATACAAAGATGGGAAAGGGATAAGCAAATTTCAACTGGCCCAAAGCCTCAAAGATTCGAGTTGGCAAGCTTCTATCGTATAGTAAGAGATCCATTATATGTTGATTTTTTAAAATCAGTTGGCGTAAAAAAAGTCCAATTAACTTTCTTCGGTTTAGAAAAACTAACAGACTTCTATGTAGGTAGACCAAATGCTTATAAAGAACTTTTATCTGCCACTCAGATTCTAATTGAAAATGGAATAGCTCCTCGTTGGCAAGCCTTTATTAATGAAGAAAACAAAGATGAAATTGTTGAACTTTTATTCATTTTTAAAGAAATAAAACACAAAACACAATGTGAAGATTTTTCTTTCTTTGTTCATGCAGGAAGTTGTGACGGAGAAAATAGAAAGCTTTATAATATACGGATAGAGAAACAAAATATACCTTCCATCTTAATTCCATATTATTTAGATTATGATGAATTATTGACTGAACAAGAATGTTATGAAATACTGAAGGAGGATTCATCGTATGTGGAATTTCATAATGAGGAAGAAATTGTATTAAATATTTCTAACACCTTTGATGTTTACTTTAATTTTACTCATATGATTCCAATATGGAGAATTGGAAACTTGAAAACAGATGAGCCAAAAGAATTGATATCTAAAATCATCAATGAAGATACAAAAGCACTTCGCTTAGCCAAAACCATCACTATAAAAGAACTAGTTTTAAAGTATTCCAATAAAGTATCTCAAAGAGCTTTCTTCTTAGAAGATTATAAGCAATACTTATTTAATTTGTATTTAGAGAATTATAAAGAGCTATAGACTAAAACTGCCTATAGCTCTTTTTTTATTTCTTTGATTTAATAATTATAGGATCTGCACCAAGAAGTAATTTGCCATTTTGAATAGAAATAGATTCTCCATCAAATAAATTCTTATACTCTCCGTCCTTAAGTAAGGACATTATTCCACCATTTACGTTTCCAATATTTAGAATGCATTCTATAATTTCTTTTTCTGTTTCATAACTAATATGAACTGCCTCTAATTCGGTATTGTGAATTGTATATACTCCATCTTTAAATATAGGATCCTTTTTGATTTCATAACAACGCTTCATCAAATCTGGCATATTATATTTTCCTAAGGTTGACCAATCTGTTGGATCTAAGTCAAATAGACTTTCTAGTTTTTCTTCACAGGCTTCTTGTCCTGCATAGACAAAGGTTGTTCCTTTAAGGAAGTAGATTAAAGCATTTAAATTTCTTAAACGTACTCCATCCTTAACAAACATTGCAGCACGTTTACGATCATGATTTTCTAAAGCATGTACTTTTATATAATTCTTAGGATAAATACATTCTTGCATTCTTAATGCATCTAGCCAATCCTCTAATCCTTCTTGAGTTTCAAGATAATGCTCATATTTTCTCCAAAGATCATAATCATATTCCATATCAAAGGCTTCATATAGTTCACAATCAGAGGCAGCTTCAAAACCAGAATCTCTGATATGTTTTACAAATCCTAAATCAATAGATTCTGCAAGCAATATAAAATCTGGATTGATTTTTTTTAGTTCTTTTCTTGCCTCTTTCCAAAACTCCAATGGCACCATAGAAGCAACATCACAACGATATCCATCTACTCCTAGTTTTGCCCAATAGCATAATGTACTGATAAGTTCTTTCCATAAATCCTTATTCGAATAATCCAAATCCGTGACATCCCACCAGTCACCTACTTTACCACTAAATTTTCCATCTATTTGATACATCCATTCTGGATGTTTTTGCAAGATTACTGAATCCCTAGACGTGTGATTAAAAACTACATCAATCATAAATTTCATATCTCGTATATGAGTTTCTTCTATCAATTTCTTAAAATCATTTAACGTTCCTAAACTTGGATGTATTTTTCTATAATCTTGAATGGAATAAGGGCATCCTAGTATTCCTTTCTTATTTTTCTCACCAATCGGATGAATAGGAAGTAAATACAATATATCCACACCTAAACTTTTTATTCTATCCAAATCAGCTATTAATCCTTTAAAATCGCCTGTTGCTGAATGCTGTCTTGGAAACACTTGATAAATTACTTGATTTCTTAAATCTAAATTTGTATCTTTAGCCATAAAAGTCCTCCTTATAGTACTAACTCTATTTTATCATATTCTAAGTGCGAAATAAAGGAAAAGGGAAGGAATACCTCCTTCCCAAATATTTATTCTTCAGTCTCCTCTTCTAAGGAAGCATCAAGTTCATCTAAATAATCATCAGAACCATAATCTTCTTCATCAAGGATTTCATCTTCTTCATCTAATTCCTCATCGTCTTCAGAATCATCTTCCTTAGCTTGAGCAATAGATTCGTTGATTTCTTGATAAATGTTTTCCTCTTCAGGGCGATGTTCACATTCAAAGTCATCTTCAACTAATACACCTGTACCAGCAGGGATTAAACCACCGATAATAACATTTTCCTTTAATCCGACAAGATTATCCACTTTAGACTGAATAGCAGCCTGTGTTAAAATTCTTGTTGTTTCTTGGAAAGAACAAGCGGATAAGAAAGATTGACAAGCTAGAGCTGCCTTAGTGATACCTAATAATAAAGGCTTAGCAGTAGGAAGAACTCCACCCTTTGCAATCACTTCAGCACAAGCATCTCTATACTCATTGATGGATACATCTCTACCTGGAAGTAATTCTGTATCTCCTTCTTGAACAACAATTAGCTTACGCATCATTTGACGAACAATAATTTCAATATGTTTGTCTGAAATCTCAACGGATTGAGAACGATAAACCTTCTGAACTTCTTCAACGATATACTTTTGAACAGCCTCTGCATCCTTAATACGTAATAATTCTTTTGGATGGATAGAACCCTTCATTAGCTTTTCGCCACGTTTGATTTCACTGCCAACACTAACAAGTAGTTCGGAAGTTGCATCAACATTATAGCTTTTCTCTTCTTTATCATTCTTAATTGTAATAGCTAAACCATTCTTAGTCTTTTCGATAGCTTCAACCGTACCATCAATTTCAGAGATTGTTGCCTTACCTTTAGGCTTACGTGCTTCAAACAATTCCTGAACACGTGGAAGACCTTGTGTAATATCCTCTGCAGATGCAACACCACCTGTATGGAATGTACGCATGGTTAACTGTGTACCTGGCTCACCAATAGATTGGGCAGCAACTGTACCAACAGCTTCTCCTACTTCAACAACCTTATTCGTTGCAAGGTTACGTCCATAACAAAGCATACATACACCAGATTTAGCATCACAGGTCAAGTTTGTACGAATTGCAACCTTCTTGATACCAGCATGAGCAATTACAGCTGCCATCTCTTCTGTAAATAATTCATTTCTTCTGCAGATTAATTCACCAGTTTCAGGATGAATTAAATCCTTAGCAGCAAAACGACCAATTACACGGTCAGCAACAGTTACAACAACCTTTCCACCATCATCAATGATATCCTCAACATAAACGCCCTTTTCTGTTCCGCAATCTACAGTTGAAATAATAACATCTTGAGATACGTCAACCAAACGACGAGTTAAGTAACCAGATTCAGCTGTCTTTAACGCTGTATCGGTAGAACCCTTTCTTGAACCATGGGTAGAAATAAAGAATTCAGATACAGTCAAACCTTCACGGAAGTTTGCCTTAACTGGAACTTCAATAGTTTCACCAGCAGTATTAGCCATTAGACCACGCATACCTGCAAGCTGTGCAAAGTTAGATGCGTTACCACGGGAACCTGAATCAGCCATCATAAAGATATGGTTATCCTTTTGTTTAGATAGCTCAGCCCATAGACCCTCTTGAATCTCATTACGAGCGTCGCCCCATTCTTTTTCTACTAGCTTTTTACGTTCCTTATTGGTTAACTGACCTAAATCATACATTAATGTGATTTCATCAATCTTTTTATCTGCGGCAGCAATACGAGTTTGTTTACCTTGGTAATCCAAAACGTCAGCTGCAGAAATAGTTAAACCAGCAATAGTAGAATATTTAAATCCTAAATCCTTAATACGATCTAGCATTCTTGAAGTTTCTGTAATTTGGAATCTCTTGAATACTTCAGCAATAATTCTTGCAATATTCTTCTTTTTAAATGGTTGAACCTCATCATGAGCAAGTAATGCCTCATAAGTATTTTCAGGTTTCTTAGGATCTAAGAAATACTTATTTGGTGTAGCAATACATAGGTTATCTTCTGTAGGTTCATTTAAGTAAGGGAACTCATCAGGAAGAATGCTGTTAAAAATCATTTTACCTAATGTTGTAAATAAGTATTTTCCTTGACCAACATTCTTTGCAAACTTCTCTTCAGGTAAATAAGAAGGATCAACAAAAATACGTGTATGTAATGTAATATTTCCATTCTTATAAGCCATATATGCTTCATTGAAATCTTTATAGAAATGTCCTTCATTAGGTCTGCCAGCTCTTTCAAGAGTTAAATAATAGTTACCTAAAATCATATCCTGAGAAGGTGTAACTACTGGTTTACCATCCTTAGGGTTTAGAATGTTATTTGATGCAAGCATCAATAAACGTGCTTCTGCTTGAGCCTCTAAAGAAAGAGGTACATGGACTGCCATCTGGTCACCATCGAAGTCAGCATTAAATGGTGTACATACAAGTGGGTGAAGACGAATTGCTTTACCTTCAATAAGTACTGGTTCGAATGCTTGAATACCTAAACGGTGAAGTGTAGGCGCACGGTTTAATAGAACTGGATGCTCACGGATAACTTCTTCTAGGATAGACCATACGCTATCATCTTGGTTATCACAAGCCTTAGATGCAACTGCAATACTATTTCCAGCCTTAATTAATTCTCTTAATACGAATGGCTTAAATAGAGTTAAAGCCATTTCCTTTGGAATACCACATTGATACATCTTTAAGGATGGACCAACAACAATAACAGAACGTCCAGAATAATCTACACGCTTACCAAGTAGATTCTGACGGAAACGTCCTTGCTTACCACGAAGCATATCAGATAAGCTCTTTAAATGATGATTCTTTTCAACGACAGCCTTTTTGCCACGCTTAGAGTTATCAATTAAAGCATCTACTGCTTCTTGAAGCATACGCTTTTCATTTTTTGTGATAAGATGAGGTGCATTTTGTTCAAACTGCTTCTTTAAACGATTGTTACGGTTTAAAATACGACGATATAAATCATTTAAATCTGTAGTTGCAAAACGACCACCCTCTAATTGAACCATTGGACGTAAATCAGGTGGTATTACTGGTAATACCTCTAGAATCATCCATTCAGGTTTATTATCAGATTGTAAGAAGGATTCAATAACCTCTAATCTCTTAATTACACGATCACGACGTTGTTTTGAAGATGTTTTAAGTTTTCTTCTTAGAAGTTTCTCTTCCTTTTCTAAATCAATTTCCTTTAATAATGCCTTAACTGCTTCAGCGCCTGTTAAAGCTTTAAACTTAGAAGGATATTGTTCACTCTTAACAGAATATTCTGCTTCTGTTAAAATTTGCTTCTTCACTAAACCTGTATCCTTATCAGCTGAGATAACGATATAGGAAGCAAGATATACAATTTCCTCTAAATCCTTTGTTTTAATATCTAATAGTGTTGCAAGAGGGGATGTACTATTTCTTAAAAACCAAGTATGTACTACTGGGCTTGCAAGTTGAATATGACCCAATCTTTCTCTACGAACTTTAGATTCTGTGATTTCAACACCACACTTTTCGCAGATTTTACCCTTATCGGTATTTCTCTTAGATTTACCACATGCACACTGATAGTCCTTCATTGGACCAAAAATTTTCTCACAGAATAAGCCATCTGGTTCAGGCTTTAAGGTACGATAGTTGATTGTTTCGTGCTTTAAAACCTCACCATGTGACCATGATAAAATTTCTTCTGGAGAGGCTAAACCAATTTTAATATATTTGTATTGTGTACTCATTGTTTTTCCCTCCATTAACGAACCGTTTCTCTTATTTTCAAATCAACAATAGAACGATTTACCTCATTCTCATCCTTATCATTCATTAGTTCAACATGAATACCTAATGCTTGTAATTCACGAGTTAATACACGGAATGATTCTGGAATAGAAGATTCTGGAATTGGCTTTCCATCAACAATCGCATCAAATACACGATCTCTACCTACTAGGTCATCAGACTTAACCGTTAACATCTCACGTAATGTGTTTGCAGCACCATAAGCTTCAAGTGCCCAAACCTCCATCTCACCAAAACGCTGACCACCATTTTGAGCTTTACCACCCATTGGCTGTTGTGTTACTAATGTATATGGACCTACGTTACGAGCATGTAACTTGTCATCAACCATGTGGCTTAACTTAACGAAGTACATGATACCTACTGTAATCTTATTTTCAAATGCTTCACCAGTTCTACCATCATATAGAACCTCTTTACCATCTTTATTCATTCCAGCCTCAGCCATAATCGCTTCAATATCTTCAATAGTAGCACCATCAAATACTGGTGTTGCAACCTGAATACCAAGCTTCTTAGCAGCAATACCTAAATGTAATTCTAGTACCTGACCAATATTCATACGAGAAGGCACACCTTGTGGGTTAAGCATAATGTCAATTGGATGACCATCTGCAGTAAATGGCATATCCTCTAATGGTAGAATATTAGAAATAACACCCTTGTTACCATGACGACCAGCCATCTTATCTCCAACCTGAATCTTACGCTTTTGAACGATATAGATACGAACAACCTCATTTACACCAGGAGCTAAATCATCGCCCTTAGCCTTAGAGAAATGTTGGATAGATTGAACTACACCACCACCGCCATGAGGAACACGTAAGGATGTATCACGTACATCTCTACTCTTCTCACCAAAGATAGCAAGTAATAATCTTTCTTCTGGAGTTGGATCAGTTACTCCCTTAGGTGTAATCTTACCAACTAGGATATCGCCTTCCTTAACCTCAGTACCAGGAATTACGATACCACGTTCATCAAGATTCTTCTTTGTTTCTTCCTTAACATTAGGAATCTCATAAGTAAATTCTTCTTTACCTAATTTTGTATCACGACATTCAACAGAGAATTCATCGATATGAATTGAAGTATACACATCATCATAAACCATCTTTTCGCTCATGATAACGGCATCCTCAAAGTTATATCCTTCCCAAGTCATAAAGGCAATTCTAACATTACGTCCTAATGCAAGCTCACCATTCTTCATAGATTGACCATCGGCTATAATATCTCCACGATCAATTCTTTCACCTGGAACTACAATTGGACGTTGCATAATTGCAGTTGCAGAGTTAGAACGTAAGAATTGATATAAGTCGTAGCGATGTAATTCACCACTATCTTCTTTTACAATAATCTTCTTAGCATCAACATATTGAACTACACCTGGCATTGTTGCAATTAAAGCTGAACCAGAATCCTTTGCAGCTTTATATTCCATACCAGTACCAACGATTGGACTTTCAGGGTTGATGATAGGAACTGCTTGACGTTGCATGTTTGCACCCATTAGGGCACGAGTAGCATCATCGTGTTCAAGGAATGGAACGCACGCAGCAGCAACAGATACAATCTGCTTAGGAGATACGTCCATATAGTCAACTTCTTCAGGATCAACCATTTCAGTTTCTCCATTACGACGACCAATAACTTTTTCTTCAATGATATGTCCTTCAGCATCAAGCTTAGTAGATGCAGATGCAATAACTAAACCTTCCTCTTCATCTGCAGAAAGATATACCTTTTCATCAGAAACATACTTCTTTCCAGCCTTATCATGCTTTACAACAAAATAAGGAGTTTCAATAAATCCATATTCGTTTACTTTAGCATAAGTAGCTAATGATGTAATCAAACCGATAGATGGACCTTCAGGAGTCTCAATAGGGCACATACGACCATAGTGAGAATTGTGAACGTCACGAACCTCTACACCAGCACGGTCACGGGCAATACCACCTGTACCTAATGCAGAAATACGACGCTTTTGTGTGATTTCAGCAAGTGGGTTAATTTGATCCATGAACTGAGACAACTGGCTGGATCCAAAGAATTCCTTTAGAGAAGATGTCAAAGGCTTAATGTTGATTAGGTTTTGAGGAGTAGCCTCATGTACCTCAACAGTTGACATACGATCTAAAATATTCTTTTCTAGCTTTGCAAAACCAATTCTAAATTGGTTCTTTAACAATTCACCAATTAATCTTAAACGACGGTTACCTAAGTGGTCAATATCATCAAGAGTACCTACATTTTGATATAAGTTCAAATAGTAACTTGCAGTTGCGATAATATCAGACATTGTGATATGTAATGATGTTTCTCTTTGGTCATTTCCAATAATCTTTACCTCGTGAGATTCATCATGACGAACAACTGTAACCTTTAAAACTTCATTATATGGGTCTTCACAAAGAGTATTACCTAAATCAATCTTTTGACGGAATGCAGCTCTAGCAAGTTTTAAATGTTCTAAAACATCACCTTGAACAACATCACCATAACTAGCAATCTTTGTTCCTGCCTTAAATAAAACATTGCCCTCTTCATCTAAGATATCTTCTTTTGCAATAACATCTTGAGCAAGCTCTAATCCCTTAGCACGTTGTAATACATCTAGCTTAACGTTATATTTGAAACGACCAACCTTTTGTAGATCATAACGACGATCATCAAATAAACGTTGAACGATTAAAGCACGTGCTCCTTCTACTGGAACCTTTTCACCTTGACGTAGTTTAGAATACACTTCAATTGCAGCTTCCTCAGAGTTTGTTGTAACATCTCTTTCGAATGTAGCTTGCATATTTTCGCTATCGCCAAATAAATCAATAATTTGCTGATTAGTAGATAAGCCATAAGAACGTAGCACAGTAGTTAGAGGAATCTTTTTGGAACGATCTAACTTTCCATACCAAACATTCTTAGAGCCCATTTCATACTCAATCCAAGCACCACGTGTTGGAATAACAGTACCTGTGTACTTAGTGTCTCCAGTCTTCTTGTCAATTTCTTTAGCGTAGTAAACACCAGAAGAACGAACAATCTGAGAAATGATAACACGCTCAGCACCATTGATAATAAATGTTCCGACAGGTGTCATATATGGAATATCTCCCATAAATAATTCCTGCTCTAATACCTCACCAGTTTGGGCATTTTCCAAGCGAACATTTACCTTAAGTGGACGAGCAAAGTTGACATCTCTAAGTTTACAATCAACGATAGAAAACTTAGGATTTTCAAAATGATGTTCTCCAAAAGATAATTTTAGGTCACCATTGAATGAAGTGATAGGAGAAATGTCTCTAAATAATTCTTCTAATCCAGCATTCACAAACCAGTCAAAGGATTTTGTTTGAATCTCAATTAGGTCTGGTAATTCTACTTCTGTACGAATCTTTGAATAATTACGTCTTACAGATTTTTTACCATAGTTTACATTTTTGTAATTCATAAATCTTTCCCTTTCTAAAATGTTGAGACTTTCGTATAACGCAATCCGGCAGTCTCTTAAACCTTCTTTGTGATCCCCACGAAAAATGTATATTAATCGCATAAAGCGATGAAAATTCTCTTAAAATCTATGATTTTAGGGGCCAAAAAGCCTCTAAAAAGCAACAAATCGCATTTTAATATTATATATGCATTTTTCAATAAAGTCAAGAAAAATTCTCAGATAACTCAAAAAAAATTCAATAAAAAAAGGACTTCTTTATAGACCAATCACTATAAATAGAAGTCCAGTTTTTATATGAAATCCATATGCGCTATATAAAAAATTTAAAACATTCTATACAACATCTAATCTATGCTTTTAATTTTAATATATTAATATAGCCTTATCTTATCAAATGAGTATGCTATCTTTCTTTGGTACATATTTATAATTAAGAATTCACTTGTTCTTTATTTAATATTTTATTTACTTGATCTTCTGCAAATTGATTTTTATAAAGCTCAAAGTAATATCCTTTTTGAGAAAGAAGTTCATGATGCTTACCACTTTCAACAACACATCCATCCTTCATTACAAGGATAATATCTGCGTTTACAACAGTAGATAATCTATGGGCAATCATAAAGGTTGTTCTTCCCTTCATCACCTTTTCAACCGCTTTTTGAATTAAACTTTCTGTCTGCGTATCGATAGATGAAGTTGCCTCATCTAAAACTAAAATCTTGGGATCAGCAACAATTGCTCTTGCAAAGCTGATTAATTGGCGTTCACCAACAGAAAGCTTAGATCCACTCTCTCCAACCATTGCTTGATACCCATCATCAAGTTTAGCAATAAATTCATCTGCGGCCACCACCTCTAAGGCGTGTTTTATCTCTTCATCAGTAGCATCCAATTTACCATACCTGACATTATCCATAATTGTACCACTAAATAGCTGTGGTGTTTGTAATACATAGCCAATGTTAGAATGTAACCATGTAATACTTCTATCCTTATAACTATGGCCATCAATTAAAATGTCTCCTGTAGTAGGTTCATAAAATCTACATATTAGATTTACGATAGTGGATTTTCCACTTCCTGTATGCCCTACAAGTGCTACACTAGATCCTGCAGGAATATGTAAATTAAAGTTTTTTAATACCTCTTCTCCCTTGGCATACTTAAAGGTTACATCTTTAAATTCCACTTCTCCAATTAATGGTTCAAAGTTTTCAAATTTCGGTTCAAATATTGTACCGTACTTTTCTATAACCTCTGGGCTGTCCGTAATTTCTGGTTGTTCTTCAATTAAAGAAATAATACGTTCAGCTGAAGCTTGTGCTTGTTGAAAATCACCAATTACTCTAGAGATAGCTATGATTGGATCAAAAAATTTTACTGTATAATCAATGAATAAATATAGGATTGCACTATCAATTAAACCTTTCAAAACCATGTTTCCACCAAAATACAAAGTGGTACCCACACCTACATAGCACAATACAAATGTCACTGGTCCAAAGATTGCAGAAAAGAATACTGCACGTAAGGATGCTTTTTTATAGGCTGTAGCCTTACTTAAAAATTCTTTTGAACATTTATCCTCTATAACCAAACTCTTTACAGCTTTGGCTCCCATAAAGCCCTCATTATAAGCTGCCGTAATTTTAGAATTTTCCTTTCTAGCATCTCTATAGCTTGCAAGCATTTTCTTTCTAATAATGATTGTAAGAAAAATCAATATTGGTAAGATTACTAGAACAATTAAGGAAAGCAATGGATTTACAACTAAAAGCACACCTAATATACCAAACATAGATAATAAACCCCATAACAAATCCACACAGCCCCATGAAATAATCTCACTCAATTTACGAGAATCTGAGGTTACACGTGCCATAATCCAGCCTTGAGCTGTTTTATCAAAATAACTAAATGGTAATTTTTGTAAGTTCAAATAAGCTTCTTTTCTAAGTTGATAAGACGTTTGTATTTCTACCTTTCCGGCAAAATATAGGAAGGAAAACACACAAACACCATATGCTAAGCTTACCCCAATATATCCTGCAACCATACTCCATATCATATTAAAACGATCAGGGCTATCACTTTCAAAGAAATGAGATATTGCAAAAGAATTAATTAGAGGATAACAAACATCTAATACAGCTAAGGCAATCACAGATAAAATCAAACCACAAAAAGTTCCCTTATGCAGTAAAACTGTTTTAAATATTTTTTTCCATGGCCCTTTATTATTGGAGCGATAATCTAAATCATTGATTTCTTCTTGTTCATAATCAAAATCATCCATCTTATTTTCCCTCCTTTAAAATAGCATTAAATTCTTCTTCAAGCTCTCCTTGAATTCCCCAAAGTTCTTTATATAAACCTTCTTGAGCGACCAACTCATCGTGCTTGCCAATTTGAGCAACACTACCTTGATCTAATACTATAATCTGATCTGCTTCCTTAGCAGTAGTTGAACGATGTGTAATAATAATCATTGTTTGATCTTCACTCTTCTTCTTGAGAGCCTTACGAATCATCAAATCTGTTTTAGTATCTAAGGCAGATAAGGAATCATCAAATATAATAACATTAGAATCCTTTACAAGCATTCTCGCAATAGCAATTCTTTGTTTCTGTCCTCCAGAGAGGGTTGTTCCTTTTTCTCCAACAATGGTTTTATATCCACGTTCAAACTTTTCAATTTCTGAATGAATTGCCGCAGTTTTCGCAGCATCATAAATACGCTCTGTTGGAATTCTTGAATCAACAATCGCTACATTATCGTATACAGTTTTAGAAAACAAAAAAGGGTCTTGAAGAATAAATTTTATATTTTTTCTCAAATGCTTCTTTTCAACATTTCGAATAGAAACTCCATCAATTAAAATATCTCCCTCATTGATTTCAAGCATTCTTGTAAGCAAATTACAAATCGTAGATTTTCCACTTCCAGTCTTCCCAACAATTGCGATTGTCTGTCCAGGCTTGATATGGAAAGAAACATCTTTTAATAAGGACTTAGAATCATCCTCAAATTTAAAACAAACATTTTTAAATTCAATATCTCCTGTGATTTCTGGTGTTTCTGTGCCATTCGTTTCAAACTCTTCAGGAACGCTTAATACTTCATCAATACGATTTGCTGCAACACTTGCCTTACCAAAGGAGGCAATAATTCTTCCTAGTCCTCGCATTGGCCAAATTAACATTCCCATAAGTAATAATGCAGCAACGATATCAGCAGAATTTAAAAGATGATCTCTTGCAAGAAATATACCTACACTCATCGTAAGTGCATACTGTAAGAAAACTAAGAAATCACTACATCCCCAGAACGCAGCCATCACAGTGTTAAACTTACCATTCTTTTTTGTATAAACTTTGTTTGCTTCATCCATCTTTTCAAACTCATATTCTTCATTAGCAAAAGCTCTTACTACACGAGCGCTATTGACATTTTCTTGGATAATCGTCGTCATTTTACTTTCGGACTCTTCTATTCTTTGGAATGCCTTATTACAATATCTAAAATAAATAATTGAAGATGCAGCAGTAATAGGCATACTAATCATACTTACCCACATCAACACTGGAGATATTTGATAAACACGATAAGCTCCTATGATTACTGTCACAAATATATCAATTAATCCTGGAATCATACTTGACACAAAGGTTGAAGTTTGATCAACATCCGAAGTTGACCTTTGAATCAAGTCTCCAATATCTGAATGATTGTGATAGGTATAAGATAAATTCATCACATGATCATAAATCTTTATACGCATATCATATCCAATATAATGAGCTAAAGCTCCTTGATAATAATTATCTAAAAAACGCAAGACAGAACGAAAAGCCTGTAACACAATCATGCTTGCACCTACAATTAACAAGCAAGTAAGCATGTCTTCAATATTATTGTACCAATTCAACAAAAATTTTGGCAAGTCTGTTTTTTGTTCTGTTACTTGATTTATACGTTCAAACGCATATTGTATAAAAAGGGGTAGATAAGCATATAGCCATTGTAAGATTGTAGACAATGCAACAATAAGCAGCACTAGCCATAAATACTTTTTACTCCATTTCCATAATTTTTTAATTCCTTTCATTTCACACTCTCCTAATTTTCACACAAAAAAAGAGCCAATTTGGCTCTTAAAGTAATTTATTCTAAAGGGAAAGTCGTTCTTTCCTTTTCTGAACTTACCACAATGGAAGTGTCAATATTGTTGACATAAGGTGCTTTTAACAGCTTATCAAAAACAAAGTTCCGATAAGATTCCAAGTCCTTTGCAACAATTTTCAATAGGAAAGATGCATCTCCTGTTATCGTATAACATTCCACTACTTCAGGAAGTTTCTTGGCCTCTTCAATAAAGCCTTGACAATTTTCACGATTAAAAGGCAGGATGTATACCTTGGCAAAGCAGGTAATTTGAAAGCCTAATTGCTTTTCATCAACGACTACAGTAAATTGCTTTAAGATTTTTTGTTCTTTTAAATTTTTAACTCGAAGTAAACAGGAAGATGGTGCAAGTCCAATCTTCTTGGATAAATCAATATTGCTGATGGAAGAATCCTGTTGTAATAATTCAACAATTTTCTTGTCATATTCATCTAGGTGAACTGTATTCATTTTTCTCATCCTCCTTTCTTAATGTCCTTAATGATTATACCACTCTACTATATTTTTGTAAAGAAAATTCGATAAATATATTTTTTTCTTTTATTTTATTCAACAAATGGCGAATATTTGTAAAGTTAAAACTTATTAAAGGCGATAAATTTTGTTTTTGCTGGACAAAGATTTTTCAGCATAGGGATAAAGTAAGCATCCCTACGGATACTTGCAATCACTGTAATATTCATATTTTTTCTAAGATATTGAGATAAAAACTTTTGAAGATTAGGGTCTTCCACTCCTTCAAAACGAACGAATGCCAACATATCAGATGTAAAATAATCATAAAAAATAACAAATATATTTCCGAGTACAGTAATTAAATCAATGGATACTCTGATTTGACCAAAGGTATTTAGCATAGCTTCATAAGCCTTAGGAATTAATTCCTCATGGTTTAACTCTAAACACTCTTGATATTTCCTATATAAATTATCCACATTACGATCTGAAATCTCTATATTTTTAGTAAAGAAATAATCACAGATTTCTTCTCTACTCATATTTTTTTCTTTTAATACAGCTATTGTACAAATAATTTTTGCAGAATAGGTATATCCTTTAAAAGCTAATTTATTGGCTGTCTGTGAAAAATAAATTTGATTATCCTGACAATTCTTACATTCATATCCTAAGTTATGTATATGGCTATGCTTACCATTCGTAAAGTAAATCAATTTATTTGATATTGCATATCGATAACTCAATTTATTTCCACATTTAGGACAGGTAAGTATTTCGGGTTTATAATATTTCGATACGCTCATTACTCTTCCTTTGAAATAAGACCTGCTGCTCCTAGCATTCCTGCATCATTTAATAGCTTTGCGGCCTCTATTTTTACATCCTTCACTGCATAGTGTGCTAAAGACTTATAATGTTTCTTTATTGTATCAATCAAAATATCTCCAGCTCTAGACACTCCACCGCCAATATAATATACATCCACATCCACTGTAACACTAAGTATTGCAATACATTTGGCAATATAATAAGCAACCTTATTTACAACAAACAAACATAATGGATCATTCTGTTTCGCCAAATCAAACACATCCTTAGCAGTAAATTCTGAAGACAATTTTGTTTCGTATTCCTTATAATGATATTTTGCTAAGCGAACTACACCTGTTGCTGAGGCAACTGTTTCTAAACAGCCTTTCAAACCACATGTACAGGCAAAATTGTATTCCTCTGCAATCACCATATGTCCGGCTTCTCCAGCTGCACCATGTGTTCCTTCTAAAACCTTACCATTTAATACAATACCACAGCCTACACCTGTCCCCAATGTAATCATACACGCATTTTTGTATTCATTATGATAAAGCATTTCTCCTAGTGCTGCAACATTGGCATCATTTTGAGCAGTTACAAAAACGCCAGGAAAATACTTTCCCATTTCAGCAACTAGGTTGATATTCTTAATTCCTATATTTGGGAGATTATAAATATAGTTATTGACAACATTTCCAGGCAGACCAAATCCAATACCCTCTATGCTTTGAATACCTTTTTTAGAAATATATTCTTTTAAAAACAAACTAATATCTTTAAATAAAGTTTCCTTTACTGTAGGTATCTCATATTTATCGATAATTTTATTGGCTTCTACTACACCAATTTTAACTGTAGTTCCACCAACATCTATTCCAAATTTCATGCTCTTCTACCTCCAAAAAAGAATGATAATACCGATTCAACCTGATTACTTTCTTTAGTCCCAAAAACACACAAATTTGAAAAATGCTCACAGTTGTTGGAAATAAGATCATAACCACCTTCTCCCAAATGAGATAGTGCACAATCAATGATTTCTTTTGGTTTTCTCTTTCTTTTTAATTCTTCTTCTGTATAAGTTCTTACCTCTAAAACGCCACCCTTTAAAAATTCTTCTAAAGAGGTTTCAATAATTCTTGCCGTGCTAGGATCTAATACGTCCGTTTGTCCTGGAGGGGCAAAATGAATTACACTATTTTTAGATGCATATATTCCATGATGAGAATAAAATCCTCTACTTACACGAATTTGATCCCCATATTTTGGTTCTTTCTTTTCCCACATAAATATCACATTCCTTACTTCTTAATTGCTGCCCCAATAAAATCGCGGAATAATGGGTGAGGACGATATGGTCTAGATGCAAACTCTGGATGGAACTGACAAGCAATGAACCATGGATGATTTTTAAGTTCAACAATTTCTACAAGATGAGTTTCTGGATTCATTCCAGAAATAACAAAGTTCTCATCAAAAATATCAGAAAATGCCTCATTAAATTCATAGCGATGACGATGACGCTCTTTTATACTATCAGAATTATAAGCAAGCATAGTATTTGTATTAGGTGTTATCGAACAATCATACAGACCTAATCGAAGCGTACCACCCATATCCATTCCCATATGCTGATTAGATAACTGATGAATAATTGGATGTGGTGTGTTAGGATCTATTTCTGTAGATGAAGCATGCGTATACCCTTTTACATTTTTGGCATATTCAATACAAGCCAGCTGCATGCCAAAACAAATCCCAAAGAAAGGTACCTGATGTGTTCTACAATACTTTATCGTAAGAATCTTACCATCACTTCCACGTTTACCAAATCCACCAGGAACAATTACACCAGCAAATGGTTTTAAACGTTCTTCCACATTTGCTTCTGTGAGTTCGTTTGAATCAATAGGAGTAATTAAAACCTTAACATTATGGTAATACCCAGCAGCCTTTAAAGCTTCATTAACACTTATATAAGCATCTGGCAAAGATATATATTTACCGACTAAGGCGATCTTTACCTCTTCTTTTAAATTCTTTATTTTTTGAACTAAACTATTCCACTCTGTCATATCAGCTGGTGGTAAATTTAGACCAAAATGTTTGAGTATAATATCATCGATTTTTTGGTTATGTAAAGAAGTTACAACTTCAAAAAGAATCTTAGAATCTTTTGCTTCAAAAACAGCTCTTCTATCCACGTCACAGAATAAAGCAATTTTTTCTTTCTGTTCCTTTTTGATAGATACTTCCGTTCTTAATATAATCATATCTGGCTGTATACCCAAACTTCTTAATTCCTTTACAGAATGCTGAGTGGGTTTCGTTTTGATTTCACCTGCAGCCTTTAAATAAGGGACTAATGTATTATGTATATAAAGTGTATTATGATAACCAAAATCTCTTCTTGCTTGACGAATTGCTTCTAAAAAAGGAAGAGATTCTATGTCTCCAACAGTACCACCAATTTCTGTGATTACCACATCTGCTTGACTTTCTGTGGCTGCCTGTACAAGCTTTTCCTTAATCGCATTTGTAATGTGAGGAATAACCTGAACAGTAGCGCCTAAATACTCGCCCTTTCTTTCCTTGGCAATGACACTTGAATAAATCTTTCCTGCGGTGATATTCGAATTTTTAGATAAATTTTCATCGATAAATCTTTCATAATGACCTAAATCCAAATCGGTTTCTGCCCCATCATCTGTGACAAAAACTTCGCCATGCTGATAAGGCGACATTGTTCCTGGATCCACATTAATGTATGGATCGAATTTTTGCATGAAAACTTTTAGGCCTCTATTTTTTAATAATCTTCCGATACTTGATGCAGCGATTCCTTTACCTAAAGAGGAAACCACACCACCTGTAACAAAGATATATTTTGTTTGTTTTTTCATTCAAATCACCTCAAAAAGAAAAACAGCCCCCATGCCAAATAAAAAGGGTGCCCTCATAAATTATATTATAAAGGCACTTTTTTTTCAATATATTTATTTTCTTAATTCAAGTTATCTTGGGAAAGACTGCAAGATACTATTTATGTTAAATTAGGCAATCTCTAAATCATTCTTTATATTAATAAATTCTAAACTACCATCTAGATAAGCCTCGATATCTTCATCAACTAATACAACAACACCATTTGGTAATATAAAGCTACCATTTTCAGTCACATAATCTGCTTTATTAGCTGATGTGATTTGTGTGAATCCTATCTCTGCCAAGCCACCACATATTAAACAATAGGCATATTTATTTTTATTATTTTTAAAAGCATCACTAGAAACCGCATGAGGCAAATCCTTTGTATCCCCACATCCGCATACACCCGTATGCATAGTATAATTTTTCCAAGTATATGGTTCGTGATAATTATGATAATGCCTAAAGTATTTCACATAATCAGCCTGACCACCATACATTGGAACATATGGACAATAATCTCCATTATGCTCGTATAATCCATAGACACCCCCACTTTGATCTAACAACAACTTGGTTAGAATTTCCACATATCCCATTAGATGAAACTGATGAATTATAGCTTATCACAATACCAGAATGTAAATTTGTATCATCCGAAAAATCATTAGGTGTCCCATTGTCATCAAAATAACAAATAATGTCACCATTTTGAGGTGTTCTCACTTCTGTGTAACTTCCGTCTTTATAATATAAACTTGGATCGTCCATCCAATAAGTATTAGAGGTGGAACTAGAATACCAAGCATAAGAATGGCAATTATATTTGTTTGATGCACTACGAAGTCTAATTGCATTAGGAAATTGACTATCACAAGTAGAATTGCATTGATAAATTTCAAATGCTGAAAACTCTTTATATATACACACCTCAACAGAAGACCCATTAGGAGTAATTACATATGCGGTTTCATGATCATTTGAATACAAGCCAATATCTAACGAGTTATAAGATAAAGAACTATCAGGCTCTTCATATTTATTTATAAATAGTGAAAAATCATTTGTAGAAGAGTAACTTTCTTCAGCATGAGCATTTATACCACAGAAACCTACCACAACAAAAATAAAAATCATATTTAAGCATAAACTTATAAATTTTTTCATTTTTTACCTCTCTAATTTTTCCAATTATTAAAAAAAATTGAAATTGCTTCAACATCTATAAAATTATTTTCTGTGTATCTATATAAGTTTTTACTCTCATTTCCATAATAAAGTGCTCCTTGGGTTGTTGTAAAAAAATTATATGCTATCGTTTCAGAAGTATCAACAGAAGTAAAATAGAGAGTGAGGAAAAAACCCTTTGTTTTCTCTTTTGAAATATAAAAAACACTAAATTTATTCTTACTCATTGTTCCAATACTTTCAGGTTTTTTTGAGCAGAATAAAGTTAATATTTGATGAAGTTCCTCTTCATCTTTCGTAACCACAATTTTGCTAGAAGTCTGCTCTGTTTCTAAGATTGCTGATGTCACATCATACCCTTGTGTTTCTATAGGTAAATAAAATCCATCTTTTTCATACATAACTTCTTTTTCTTGGCATCCTGTTAAAACAAAAGTTCCAAGCATTAAAGCAAATACAAGACATACTATATTAAGTACTTTTTTCTTCATTTTTACCTCCCTAATTTTTCCAATTATTAAAAAAAATTGAAATTGCTTCAACATCTATAAAATTATTTTCTGTGTATCTATATAAGTTTTTACTCTCATTTCCATAATAAAGTGCTCCTTGGGTTGTTGTAAAAAAATTATATGCTATCGTTTCAGAAGTATCAACAGAAGTAAAATAGAGAGTGAGGAAAAAACCCTTTGTTTTCTCTTTTGAAATATAAAAAACACTAAATTTATTCTTACTCATTGTTCCAATACATTCAGGTTTTTTTGAACAGAATAAAGTTAATATTTGATGGAGTGCCTCTTCATCTGTCGTAGCCAGCTTTTTGCTAGAAGTCAGCTCAGTTTGTAAGATTGCTGATGTCACATCATATCCTTGTGTTTCTATAGGTAAATAAAATCCATCTTTTTCATACATAACTTCTTTTTCTTGGCATCCAGCCAAAACAAAAGTTCCAAACAATAAAGTAATTACAAGACATACTATATTCAATACCTTTTTCATTCAAGTCCCTCCTCATTGACATTTATATTTTATCACGCTTTTTTTCCAAATCAAGAAAATGTTTTCGACATTCTTCGACAATTTGATATCCAATTTTTAATTGAAAGCTATATGAATATCTAAATTTCCTAATAAAAGCTATCACAACT